>CANRNZ010000033.1 GCA_947632135.1 uncultured Clostridia bacterium | reverse complement strand
TCCTTGCAGTTACAGGGCTTTCGAGCCGTAAGCCCTTGATTTTACTGCGTTTTTCGCCGTTTTTAACTTCCTGTATGTGGCTTCAAAATCGGGGTTCTTCCGATAAAGTGTGTTCGCAGGAGCGCACTCGAAATCAGTTTGTGGGAAACCACACGAGGGTTCGAATCCCTCCCTCTCCGCCAAAAGCGGTTTTTACCGCAATTAAGCCGCAAGGATTTCCTTGCGGCTTAATTAATTTACAGTGTGACATGACAATACAAAAGTGAGTTAGAAACGGAAAGCAAATCCGAATATGATTGACGACCATCACAAAACTTGTGTAAACCTCTATTGTGGTGTAAAATGAAAGCATCACAATGGACGTTTTAAAATAGCATAGAACTCACGAACACGCTTTTTTCCACGTTATCGATTGAACGCAGATTTATTTGCATCTTCGCATATTTTCAAGTATAATCGAGAGCGTTTTGTGTTATTAAATTCTTTCTCCTATGCAAAATTGCTCTGAAAATTAGTTTATTTATATTCATTAACTATTTCATTTATAATGTAATTGGATGTTTTTTTCTTTAGTTCTTCAAGTTCAGCCTCTTTTTTATCTATATCTTTCAATATATCTAAACTTTTTTCTTCATATTCATCAAACATACATTGAATTTTATTATTTTCTTTAAGCAATACACTTGGAATAGGAAGATTTGTGATTACAGGCTGTGATATGTTTTTCTGGCATGCTCCAGCTGACATTGCAATCAAATACCTTTGTACAGGATTCATATTTATATAGCTCGCTATAGTGCTTGATAGGAATCCATCTTGCATCTCAGCTGTAATTACAAATCCAGAAGCCACATAAGTGTTTTTTTCGAGGTCAAAGGATGAATGTGAAGAGGAAATAGCAACACCAATAGTTCCTGAACGTGTTACTAACAGCATATTATCCTTAATTTCAAAATAATTGGATAAATCTGCAACATTATCATTTAAATAATTTTGATTTTTTTTCACTAATCCATATTCCTTAATTTGAGAAACGGATATATAATGATATTGGGTTTCTTCCATTGAATAATAATCTGTTGTTACATTCATCCCGTTTCTTATATTTTTTAACACCGAGCCTAATGAAACCCATTCTATTTCAGGATTTGAAAAAAAATCGCTCGCTAATATAATATTATGTTTAAAATGCGTATCACACCTAAGGGGAGAATACATTACAACATCTGATATCGAGTTTTTTTCTTTTGTTATCGCCATGGGTTATCTCTCCTTATCAATCCAAGTACAGTTTCTAAATCATCGGTTTTTATCATATCCCAATCATGTGCATATTTAATATTATATATCTGTTTGTTGTGAGCATCGTAAACAGATATTAATTCATTTGGTTTATCTTTTGCACCTTTTTTCCCTGCTTTATATCCAATATTGTCAACTGCATAATTATAAAAACAAAACTTTTCCTTTCCAATTTGCGAACATATTTCTCGTAACATCCATCTTTCTTTCGAATCAATAATAACATTTTTAGTTTTTTTCTTTAAAAGATCATAGTTTTCAACATCCGCAAAAAAGTCATCAGGAAAATAAGGGAATACTACGAACCCTTCACCTAATTCTGATTCCGTTTTTTGGATAACCTTTTCAAAAACATTTTTCATATTTCGAGTTGTAATTTCTTTAGGCTTAATAAACAACGAAAAGATCCTGCCCGATATACTTTCAAATAAATTGCTTTTTTCTTCCCATAAACTCGAAAATTCTCTTTCTTCTTTTGAACTTTTCTTTTCCGCAAATAATAAGCTTGTGGAAGTATTAGTATGCGGTAAAAAAGTAAAGCTCGGAAGTGAGACGATAAATTTTATATTAAAATGCTTATACAAAAAAATTCTACCCGGACTATCATCTTCAACAGAAAAGAAACTCTCAGGAAGGACAACGCCTATACGACCTTTAGGTTTTAAAAGTTGATACCATCTTTCTAAGAAAAATGCTTCGGATTTTCCTGATATATCAAATCTGTTTTTCAGAGCATTTTTATTTATATTTACATTGAAAGGCGGATTGCTGATAATTATATCAAATTTCTCTATAGAATCATTTCCATAATATTCATGTTGTTTAATATTGGTTGATAAAATATTGTGTGCTCCGACAACATCTAATTCGGAGTAGTCATTAAAATTTGCCAGCCCATCGGCGCAATAAATATTAGTACTTCCATCTCCGTGGAGAATTTGATTTATTTGACTTGCCATAGATAGAGTGGGTTCGATATCCATTCCGAATACATAGTCCTTGACCCACTTATATGTGTTTTCCCCTAACATTTCTCGACGTATAAACTCATCAACATCAATATCTCCATTGGCAATGTCCTCTGCATTTTCAAAAACGTATTTTTGTACTAAATTCATATAATATACTAAAAATGTACCTGTTCCGCAGGAAGGGTCTATAACAAAAGGTAACCTATATCTCGCATCTTCATCAGGAAATTGCAGCTTGCTTTTTACAAGTTCCCTTACATCTAACGCTTCCAAAATAAATAACACTATATTAGGATGAGTTAGAAATAATCCTTTTGTTTGTTTGAAACTATCTCTGATAACCATCTCGTAAAACTCACCAAGGATATCAACATTTTTATACCTGTTGCCCGCGAAAGAATAACGATATAATTCTTCTACACATACGGCGATTAGGTCAACGGAAAATTGTTCAAAATCAATTCCTTTAATATCTTTCAAATCAGTAGTATTATCTTTAGAAAAATACTCAACATATGCTTTTCTATACAGCAAATCAACATCATATGCAAGTTCAAGATTGGTTTGAAGTTCGCCTGCTCTGATTTTTCTTTGAAATGTGTAATATGTCCCGGGGTATGTTTTTCTTTCATCATATATTTTAGCTAAAAGAATTTTATTGAAATTTTCAAATTTTGTGTTGCTTTCCAGCGTTCCACCCCAAATGGCGTCCCAGATATTTCTCCACACACGTTTTATTGTATCAACAGTAAAGTTATCATTTAAATCTTTATTATCTCTGTCGGCAACAGCACCGGCGGATAATTTACGATAGTTTGTAATTTTAATATCTTTGGAATTGTTATTCAAAATATCAATATAATAAGTTGGTTTTCCTAAATCTATCCACTCATTATAAGTTTTTACCTTGCTTGTATCAATTCCAATACATATAAGCGGGAAAGAATCTTGCAAAATCGGTACATCGCAAGTCACATAGTATAATTCTGTTACTTTAGAATATTTCGCAAAATTGTTAAACGGGTGAAACAACTGATTATAAATCATGGGGTCGCCAACGCCTACAAAGTCAGCTATTCTCTTTATCTCTATTAAACTCTTATAATTCTTTTCATCATCCAAAATTGCAATATCATTCTGAAATGCTGTATTGGTTATATTTCTACCGGAATACTCTACATGATCTTCCAAAATTAAGTTTTTATGAGAATACCCATACTTTTTTATTAAATTTACTAATACCAAAGCTCTTGTAAGCTCTTCGTCAGAAGGACGACCTGTTATCGTTTCCCCGGTTTGAATCTTGCTTGTGTATGAAAGAGTATCGGAAATCGCATCGCATACAACATATTCGCCGGTATTGTCTAAATAAGATATTGAGGCGTAGTAATACTCTCGCTCTGTATTAGACAGTGCTTTTCCTCGCGGCATATTTTTTACCTCCATTTTGAACCGACAGTTCTTTTTATTATGATATCATAAATCACCATAAAAGTCAATAAATCCCGTTATATGTGTGAATATTTCATCATTTTTTAGCTATGTTTTTACCAAAACGCAAAAAAGAGGGAGTAACCAAGCGTTTCTGCTTAATTTATCCTTTGTATTACCAAAGTTAAATCAATTCTCGAAAGTTATTTAAGAAAAAATGCAAAGTGAGCGAACCGATGAAATCCGCCGCCTATCGGCAAGTTATTTGGGAGGGTACTGTCATGAGCTTTTTGGATTCATATAAAAGACTTGAAAAACTGTGCGGCGACATATACGGAAATCCCCACGGGCTGTCGGCATACATAGATGAGATGCAGTCCAAAATTGACGGTTCTTACCTTGTTCCGGGGTGGAATGAGGACTTAAAAAAGCTAAAGCATTATCGCCGGGTCAGAAACATAATAACGCACGAACCGGGGTATACCGAAGAAAATATGTGTGAACCCGACGACGCGCTGTGGCTCGAGCATTTTTATTCCCGCATTATGTCAACGGACGACCCGCTTGCAATATACGGTAAAGAGCGCGGACGCCGCGCGCCTGAAACGACGAGTCGTACCGAATCGCCCGCGCAAACCGACTACACGCCGAGTCAATCTAAAACAGCTCCGTCTAAAAGCGCGGGGTGCTTAACCGTTATCATCGCGGCGCTTATTATCGCCGCCGCGTTGATTGCGTATATCATTTGACGCGCCCCGAGGACGCGCCGCGGCGCCTTGCAGATAAACAAAGCGGTAAATTTTCCGAAATAAAACGAGCCCCCGCACCTTACGTCGCGGGGGCGTTTTTAGGGATTTCGCGATTGTAATCGTTTAAAGTCTCGCGCCGCTTTTACTCTTTTCTCCCGAATTCCTGAAATGCGGGCGATTGGATAGCGAGAGCCGTGCCGAGCGCCATAAGTTTTACATAAATTCCCATCGGGAATGTTTCGTTTGACGCGATATATGAGAAGATAAAGCCCGAAATCACGGCGATAATCGATGAAAAGAGAAGCAGCAGAACTCTCAGTATTTTAAAATTCGGCTGCAAAAGTCCCGAGATGACCGAGATGAGGGCGACGACGACGGCAAAGACGACGCAAATCATGACATATGAGAACATTGTGTCCGCAAGCCACCCTCTCGTCTGACTGTCAATGTCGAGCTCCGAGGACAGTCTTGTAAAGAACAAGGCGACGGAAAGCACGACAAGAAAGACGCCCACGACCCCCTCGGCTATAAGCGCTCCTTTAAGGGTCCGCGCGTACTTTACCGAAAGGGGGGTAAAGTGTACGCTTGCCTCCGCGATAAACAGCGCGGCAAGAATTATTGATATCACGGTATATATCGTCATGTCAGCTCCTATCTTTTTTCTTATATTAGTTTTATAAAATTCTAAAAGGATTAAATTTTTTCGGCAAAGAGAAATTCAGTTGTTCCCCGACTCGCCGTTTGAATCGGTTGAATCGGGGGAACCTGCGGAATCGGCGGAACCGTCCGCGGCGTCGGTGTTCTGAGTGCTCCTGACCGGCTTTCCGTTTTCAAACGTCCCCTCGTAGGTCCTGCCGTTTGAGTCTGTGTAGGAGCCTTTTCCGTCCATCTGATTGTTTTTGAACTCTCCTATATATTTCGAGCCGTCAGCCCAGACGTATGTGCCGCTGCCGCTCCTCATATCCTCGGAGAACTCGCCTGTGTACTTGTCGCCGCTCGCCCATGTGTAGACTCCTTCTCCGTCCTTCAAATCATTTTTGAAGGTTCCCTCGTAGACCGAGCCGTCGGCATAGGTGAAAACTCCTTCGCCCTCTTTTTTATCGTTTACGTAGTACCCGTCGTAAACGGCTCCGCTTTTCCAGGTATATACGCCCTTGCCGTTCTTTTTGTCGTCCTCGAAGGAGCCCTCGTAAACGTCACCGTTGGCGTATCTGTATACGCCGCTGCCGCTTATCATGTCGCCTTTAAATTCGCCCTCGTAGCTGTCGCCGTTCGGGAAGGTCACACTGCCCGTCCCCTCTCTGCGCAGATTTACGAGCTCGCCGTTGTAGACTGTGCCGTCGGAGTATTCGATGGAGCCTGTTTCGGTGTTGATGACGGCGCTCTTGCCGTCGGAGCGGCTTATTCTTCCCTGCACGGGCTGACCGTTTTTGTCTATTTTCCCGATAAACTTTGCGGTTATTTGGGTTTCGCTGTCGGCGGAGGTTATGTCGTATGACATCCACCTGTAGCCGCAGCCCCAGAGAATGGCGAGGGCCGCCACGGCGATTACGATTATCGACGCGATGACCGTTATAATAATAACTGTCGGCGACATTCTCGGTTTTTCGAGGATTTCGTCGTAATCGGCTTCTTCGGGGGAGTCGGGGGAGTCGGGGGAGTCGGCGAGGTCGGCGGTATCCGCGGAGAGCTCATCCGCGGGGACGTTTTCCCGTTCGCCGTCGACATCCGAGGGATTAACACCTGTTGATTTCTTTTTAGCCATTTTTGATTCCCTTTCGATTGTTGTTGTATTTTAAAGTTTGCACAGACTTATTTCAAAAGTTTTCGCACGTTGTTCGCACAGACTTATTTCAAAAGTTTTCGCGCGTTGTTCGCACTGACCCATCGGGAAGTTTTGGTCAAGCTTTTTCAAAAGCTTGACCAAAACTTTTGGGACAAGTTCGTGCGAACAAAGAACTATGCTCAATTATCAATCACTATCGACAGAAAATTATCAAGCATTGTGAGCAGCTCCGGTACCTCAATGTACACAAGCACCGCCGCCGCAGTGAGCGCCGCAAGCAGCAGCACAAGCGCCAATACCCCGGGCGACTTCTTGTCGTACCTCGCCTCCGCCGCGTACTTCTCTTCCTCGGGAATGTAAAACCTCACCTTGTCAAAGTCGTATGCGGCTTTGGGGGACGTTTCCATTCCGAAAAAGCGCCTGAGCTTCTTTGAGCCGCTTTTTCTCTCGGTATACGTGACCCCCTCGTCCGTGTGCGCGATGACGCGGCTCAGCGCGCGGTTTTTTATAAGCGAGCGCTTTAAAAACGGAGTCGCCCTCATTTTAAGCTGACGAACGCTCTGCGCCGTCTCGGGGGAAAGAGCGCCGCTCTGCGTCAGCTTTCTCACAAAACGTCCGAGATACACCTTGTTGTAATAGCTTATGACGATACCGACGAGAAAGCCTATATACACTCCGATAACGACAGTTTTCAGCGTCATTATTCTGTTGTAAAATTTCAGGTGCTCGTAGCTTGAGGCGGCAATTAGTATTTTTGTCATATTATCTCACGTTACCCTTTCGGCGCATGTGTTTTCCATTTATTGTAATTACTGTAATTATTGTAATTATCATAATTATTAAAAACATCTCGCGCCGCGATATTTTTCGATATTTTTCGATATTTTTCGATTTAAAATATAATTCGATATAATTCGAAAAAATTATTTAAAAGCTTATTTCTTTATCGGCTTTATTACGTCGACGCCGACATATTTTCTGAGTACCTCGGGAACAGTGACCGAGCCGTCGGCGTTCTGATTCTGCTCCACGATTGCGGGGAGTATACGGCTTGTCGCAAGCCCCGAGCCATTGAGCGTGTGGACAAACTCTGGCTTCTTTGAGCCCTCTCTCTTAAAGCGCATCATGCCGCGGCGCGCCTGATAGTCCCTCGCGTTGGAGACAGACGACACCTCCTTGTACCCGTTCATTGAGGGTATGTGTATTTCAATGTCGTATGTTCTCGCCATGGACGCGCTGCAATCCGCCGCCGCAAGCTTTACTGTTCTGAAGTGGAAGCCGAGCCCCGCGACGAGCCTCTCCGCCTTTCCAACAAGCTCCTCGAACGCCGCGTCCGAGTCCTCGGGCTTTGTGTATTGTACCATTTCAACCTTGTTGAACTGGTGCCCGCGAACCATTCCGCGCTCGTCCGCTCTGTAGGAGCCCGCCTCGCGCCTGAAGCACGGGGTATAGGAAATATACTTCTTGGGAAGCTCCTCCTCGCTCAGAATCTCGTCGCGGTGGAGAGATACGAGAGCGGTCTCGGCGGTGGGGAGCATAAAGCGGCGGCGCTCATCCTCGGCAGTATCGAGCCAGTAGACCTCGTCGGCAAACTTCGGGAACTGCCCTGCGGTAAGTCCGCATTCGTAGCCGAGCATGTGTGGGACGAGAACGAGCTCGTACCCGTCGGCGATGTGGGTGTCTATAAAATAGTTAAGGAGAGCCCACTCAAGGCGCGCGCCGTATCCTCTGTAGACCCAGAAGCCGTTGCCCGAGAGCTTCACGCCTCTTTCGTAGTCGATAAGTCCGCAAGAGGTGCACAAATCGACGTGATTTTTGGGCTCGAACGCAAACTCGTGCGGCTTTCCGAAATATCTTATCGGCTCGTTGTTTTCCTTGCCGCCGGGGGCGAGGTCGGGGTCGGGGAGATTCGGCAGACCGAGCATCAGCTCTCTGTATCTCGCCTCCACGGCGGAGAGCTTTTCCTCGCCCGCCTTGTATTCCGCGCCAAGCTCCTTCATTTTGGCAAATATTTCCGTTGTATCCTTACCCTCTTTTTTCATTTGAGGGACGAGTTTTGTCTGCCTGTTCTGCTCCGCTTTTATATTTTCCGTTTCGGCGATAAGGGTTCGCCTTTTCTCGTCGAGCTCCAATATTTCATGTATATCGTCGGCGGCGTCTCTGCCTTTAGCGGCGAGGCGCGCGATGACGTCGTTTGGGTTTTCCTTAATAAGTTTGATATCGAGCATAATATTTAAAAATCCTTTCTTGGTTTTTGTGAATGCGTGTTTTGAAGTTGCACGAACTTTTTCGGAAAGTTTTCGCCCGCCTTTTTCAAAAGGCGGCGGGGTCGAGGGGCAGAGCCCTCGTCGCGCTCCGCAGAGCGCGAAAGCTCCGATACGCGTTCTTTTTGCAAAGCTTTTTCTTGCGCTACTGAGTCAAGAAAAAGCGTCTGTCGCATCGCGCTGTATAAACTCTCGTGGCAGAACCCCACCGGCGCTTCGCGCCACCTCCCCTTTCAGGGGAGGCTCTGACCACTGACCACTGACCACTTCAGAAACTAACTTTTCTGACGCTTTTCTTTGACGCAATCGGCGCAAAGAAAAGCTTCAAAAGAAACGCCAATCGTCGGGGCGCCGCCCCGAACCCCGCAAGCTTTTGAAAAAGCTTGACCAAAACTTTTGTGATGGGTCTGTGCGAACGTTAAATTTCTACTCTTTCTCGACTATGCTCTCTCCGCATATCCGCGCGAGCAGCTCCTCAAGATCCTCCGTCCCCGCGTACTCTATCCGAACGGTGTTCCTTCCCCGCCCGCTGCTGATTCGTATTTTCCTGCCGGTGAGCCCCATGACCCTCCGCTCAAGCTCCTCGTAATAGTCGACGTGTACTCCGAGACGCAAACTGTCGTCGTCGTCGCCCCCCTCGCCGCGCGCTCTCTCCGACTCCTCGCTTTCCTTATTGTGTCGGCGCACCGCGGCTTCCGTCTCTCTGACGGAGAGCCCCCTCTTTACTATCCTTTCCGCAAGCTCCTCTGCCGCGGACTTGTCCCTCAGCGAAAGCAGCGCGCGCGCGTGCCCCGCCGACATCTTTCCTCCCGCGACAAGCTCGGCAATCGAGTCCGGCAAATCGAGAAGTCTCAGGCTGTTCGCTATCGCGGGTCTGCTTTTGCCCACCTTTTTTGCCATTTCCTCCTGCGACAGACCGAAATCGTCTATCAGCGCGCGAAACGCCTTTGCCTCCTCGTAAGGGTTCAAGTCCTCTCTCTGTATGTTCTCAATAAGCGCAAGCTCGGCTGCCGCAAGCTCGTCCGCCTCCATCACGATGCACGGCACCTCCGACAGCCCGGCAAGCTTTGACGCGCGGTATCTTCTCTCTCCCGCGATGATCTCATATCCCGCGCCGCCTATCTGCTCTCTGACTATGAGCGGCTGAATCACCCCGTGCGCGGCAATCGAGCTTGCAAGCTCGGACAGCAAATCGCCGTCAAAATGCTTTCGCGGCTGGTCCTTTTTCGGACTTATCGAGTCGAGCTGGATGAAATTTATTCTGTTCGACGTGTCGAGCGAGTTGTCGTCGAACAAATTGTCCATGCCTCTTCCGAGTTTGTTTTTCGCCATTTCGCCTCTCCCTCGTTTAACGCTTTTTATTTTTCTCTCGGCGTGCGTTTCTTTTTCTTTCTTCTTTACTTCTTTTTTCTTTTTACTTAATTTTTCTTTTTTACTTGATTTACTTATATATTTTTTTGCTTATATTTTTATTCCGTTTTCAAAAGCCTGCGTCTATATTATTCTCCCGAGGAGCTCCTTTGCCGCGTCCATGTACTCCAGCGCGCATTTCGAATACTTTTCGTAGTAAATGATCGGCGCGCCGAAGCTCGGCGCCTCGGACAGCTTGACGCTCCTGTCAATCGCAGTTCGGAACACCTTGTCCGAATAGTATTTTTTCAGCTCGTCCACGACCTGCATCGTCAGATTCAGCCTGCTGTTGTACATCGTTATAAGTATGCCCAATATACAGAGATTTTTGTTATAGAGCTGCTTTATTTTCTTGATTGTTATCATGAGCTGCGTCAGCCCCTCAAGCGCGAAATACTCGCACTGCATCGGGATTACGACTCCGTCGGCGCACGTCAGCGCGTTTATCGTCAGCATTCCGAGCGACGGCGGGCAGTCGATTATCACAAACTCAAATTCCTCACTCAGCCCCCTTATAACCTTTTCAAGGCATCTCTCCCTCGAATCAATATCCAAAAGGTCTATTTCCGCCCCCGCAAGATTCATTGTCGACGGCATGAGAGAAAGATTTTTCCACTCCGTCTTTATTAGCGCGGCGTCCGGCGTACACTGACCGAGCAGCGTCTCATACGACGAGCGCCTGACGTCCTTTTTTCTCACGCCGACGCCGCTTGTCGCGTTTCCCTGCGGGTCAAGGTCGACAAGGAGCGCCGAGTGACCGAGCGCGCCGAGACACGCGGCGATATTTACGGCGGAGGTCGTTTTTCCGACGCCGCCCTTTTGGTTTGAAAAGGCTATTACTACGGGTCTTCCCATTTTATCTCCTGATTTATTTTTTTACGATTCAAACGAATTTTACGAGTTTTGCAATTTAAACGGTTTAAACGATTTCACGTTTCTTTCAATTTGCGTTTCAAGTTTTAAACTTTTATCGAATTTTTTCGTTTTTCGCCTGTTTGCTTCGCGCTTCTTTACGCTTTCTTTTGTTTTCTTTTGTTTTCGCTTGCATTCCGCTCGATTTTTCGCTTACATCACTGCATTTTTGCTTGTACTCATATATTATAATACATCATTTTTTCAAAGTCAATGGATTTGCTTTATTTGTGCCGCCGCGCGGGAATATTTTTTGCTTTTTCCACTTTTTTATTTTTAAAATTTTTAATTTAAGAACCTTAAAGCCTGCGCGCGAATTTCTTAAATGTTTCACGTGAAACATTTTCACTGTTCCACGACACAGGAAATCAAGCAAAAGCCTTAAAATATTATTCCGCGCGAAATTTTTGCGGAACCTGAAATAATATCCCCTCGAAAATTTTCACCCGAAAAAGACGCGACCCGACGCGTTGTCCATCATCGCGTCGGGTCTTTTTAAGTCTTACTTTCGAGCACATCAAAAATGTTTCACGTGAAACATTTTATGCCTTAAAGCACCAAACAAGTATCAAATAAGTATCAAATAAATTTAGAATAAATATCAGATAAATTTCAAATAAATATCAGAAAAGTTTTTAACAAACATCGCATAATTCTTATATTTTCTTATTTTTTAAATTTACCTTTTAAGCTTTATCGAATAGCAGACGCAGCCATGCTCATCAAACCTGCGGAGGGTCACGGGAATCCCGAGGTTCTCCGCCGCGCTCACCGCTTTGTCTATCGCCCTGCACGCGTGCCGCACCGCCCCCTCGTTGTCCGAGGGCGGCGGCGGGCACTTTTCGAGAACAGAGTCGACGTAATTTTCCGTCGCCGAAACAGTAAGCTTGTTTTCGGCGGCGTACCTCAGCGCCTCCAGCCTTACGTACAAATCCTTTATGCGAAGGAAGGTCCGCGCGTGCCTCTCGGACATGCCGTTTTCGATTACGACCTCTCTCTCGGCGGGGGTAAGCCGAAGGAGGCGGAGCTTATTTGCGACGCAGGACTGGCTCACGCCGAGCAGCTCCGCGACCGCGTCCTGAGTCATAAGATGCTTGTCAATAAGGGAAAAAACAGCCGCGGCGTCCGTAAAGATGTCGCGCGTCCCCTTTAAAATTTCCGCTATTATCTTTTTTTCGCTCGAAACGTACTCCGACGAATCGAGAACGCACGGTACATGCGAAATATCAAGGCAGTACGCGGCGCACAGTCTTTTTTTGCCGTCGCGAAGCACCATGTCGCGCGTGACTGTCACGGGGTCAAAAAAGCCGTTCTCCCGAATACTCTTTTGAAATTTTTCAAGCTCTCTCCTTGAAACGAGACTCCGCTCGTTTTTGCGGCGAATTTTATCCGCCTCGACGTAAAACACTTCGCCGCCTGCGCTTTCGCTGAAGTCTTTACATACGATAGCGCCCGCGCTTTCAACGCCTTTTCTTTCGCCGAAATCTTTACTTACGATACCGTTCTCGCTTTCGCGGCCGCCCTTTCTTTCACCGCTTCCGCTTTCGCCGCCGATTTTTAAAAAAAGCCCGCCGCCGATTTCGAGCTTTTTCGACGCCGCACCGCATATTTCGCCGCCCGCGCCCTCCGCGCTCTCTCTTATCTTTCCGATTTCAGTTGCTTCTCTTTCTTCTTTTTCTGCGCCGATTTTGTTTGCCGTTTTGTTTACCGTTTTGTTTACTGTGCTGTTTTCCATTTCGGTTTCCGCTCCGTTTTTAAAATTCCAAAGTTTTCATATTTATATAATTATTTAATACAGTCATAAGTCAAGCCGCCGCGCTCTTTGACTTTAAATCAAGGAGACTAAAGGCTCACCTTAAACACAAGCGGAGTATAACATACCGCAAAGCGAAAATCCTATCAAACCGTGCATAAGCTTTATGTCCCGCAAAGAGGCTTTATGTCATTTTATCCTCGGTTTTGGCGCGGGGTCGCCGAAAAGAAAACGGCGCGCCGCAAATTGGCGCAATCATCAAATTTGTATAAAAAATACAAATAATTAGACGATTGTTGCCGAAGCGCGCGGAAAAGGTAAAATTGGATTTTTTTGAATTTTTTGAAAAAATAGGAAATTCCTATTGCATTTTGGAAAAATTTGGTGTATAATGAGCTCGCGTTGGTAAACAAGGCGAGAAAAATCAAAAATCGGCGAATTTAAAAGTGGGGTGGAATCAAAACCGGCGAAACAAAATCATTGAAAACAAAATCATTGAAAACAAAATCATTGAATTCAAAAATCGGCGGAATAAAAATCACAAAAATCAATTAAGAATTAAGAGAATCGCTGCCGCAAAGCGCGGCGATGGCTTTCTCGACAGCGTCCTTCGCGTCCTCCCACGGCATGTCCTCATATCTGTAGTCAAACTTCTTTACGAACCTTGACACGTTTTCTTTAAGACGCGCGACATACTTGTTTTCTATGTCAGATATGCAGCGGTAGAAATCCGAGAAATCGCTTCCTTTCAGATTTTCCCTGCCCGCCCTTAAAAACCCGGCGTAGTGAGGAATGCAGAAATGCGGCTGCTTTGAGCACTTTCTTCTGAAATCGGCGTCCGCGCCGAAGAGCGACGACGAGTTGTTCATGACAATATCCATATTCCTGTCGAGGCGCTCGCATATATAGCAGCTTTTCCCGAGCGCGCCGAGGGCGGAATCGGTTCTTTTCGCGCTCTTTGACGGAAGAATTTTGCTGACGCTCATGTTTTCCGAAATTTCATTCAGATGACTTTCGAGCATCAGCGCGAGCGGAAGCTTCTTCCCCGCGCCGAGCATCATTCCGTAGTGCCTTTCGCAGAAGCCGAGCTCGTTTGTCTTTATTCTCACGTCGGGCTCCATCATGGAGGCCCCGAGAATAAGAGACAGCTCGTTTTCCTCAAAAACTCTTTTAATCTCGCAAAACGGACAGCCGCCGTCCTCCATGCTTTTTTCAAAAGCCTCGTTTATAGGTATCGTGTATATCTGTTCCATTCTTTCGTCATCCTCGCTTTTGTTTATCTTTTAAAATTTACTTCTTAAATTAACTTTTTAAATTGACTTCGTGTTTAAAATCCGAGACCGCATTTGACATTTGACATTTGACATTTGACATATTGACGCTTCCCGGGCGCCGCAGCCCCCTCGCGTTTCTTCTCGTTTCATTTTAATATTTTAATAATTAAAAATATTTAATTATTAAAAATTTTCAATTTCCAAAATTTAAAATCATAAGTAATCATAACGTTCCTTTTTAAAGGTCTCTTTGAAAACTCCTTTGAAAACTCCTTTAAAAACTCCTTTCAAAAACTCCTTTCTTAAAATCCTTTAATTTTCTCTTTCTTTTTAGTTATATTATACACTATGCGGCGCCCTTTTCAAGTAAAAATATATAAAACGGCAAAAGAAAATAAAAAAGACAAAATCAAGAGGGTACGATTTCAGCCGATAAACTTCCTCGCGACGTAGCACGAAAAGAAAATGCAAAAGAGCATGACGGCAACCGATACGGGTACCGCGTGACGGGTCCTTTTCACGTGCGGCGCGCCGGAAAAGTAGACTGAAATTATATAAATAACCGTGTCGCTGCTCCCCATTATCACGGACGCCGCAAACGCGGCAAAGCTGTCCGCGCCGCATGAGTCGAGCAGAGCGGCAAACGAGGCGTTAGCCGCCGACCCCGACACGGGACGGGTGAGAATAAGCGGCACTATCTCCGCGGGAACTCCTATTTTTTCACATACGGGAGATATGTATTTCGATATAAGCTCGGTGGCGCCCGACGCCGTAAGCATAGACAGCGCGGTCATAAGAAGAACCATCGTCGGGATAAGGTTCACCGTCGTTTTAAGCCCGTCAAACGCGCCTTTCGTAAAGGCGTCAAAATACCCGCCTCTTCCCTTTGCAAGAAGAAACGCCGCACACAAAAGTATAAGAGGTATTATAAGGGACGATATAAAATCGGTCATCGCCTTGTCTCCCTTGCCAAAGCCGAGCCCTCGGCCCTCAGGGGCGCGCGCGGCATATCGGCCTTCGGCGCGGCGACGCTTTGACGTCGGGTTTTTCCTCGGCGAGAGGCGGCGGCAAAGGCGCGGCAGAAAATAACGCTCATCGCGGCGCACACTCCCGAGCATATCCACACCGGCACGATTATCCTGTACGGCGAGGCGCTCCCCGCCGCGCGGCGCAGAGCGATTAGGGTCGTTGGGAGGATATTGAAAGGAGAGCAGGCAAGTACAGTCAGCATTACCATGTCGTCGGTCGCAAAGGGGCTTTTCGACGCGTCGTCCATTTTCTTCATCGCGGAGAGCGCGAAAGGGGTCGCCGCGTTGCCGATACCGAGCAAATTCGCGCTCACGGCAAAGGTTATCTCCTCTTTCGCAAGCCCGCTTTTAAAAGCGTTCGGGAAAATAAAGCGAAGAAGCGGCGAAAGGCACCGTGAAAGCTTCTCGATAATGCCCGACTCCTTTAAAACATTCATAATGCCGCACCAAAGACTCATCATGCCGACGAGAGAAATTACAATTTCAACGGCTCGCGCGGCGCCGTCTATCGCGGCTCCCGCAAGAGAGGAAATATTCCCCGTCGCGAGGGCAAAAACGAGGGATAAAACGACGATTACAAAAAAGCATTTTCCGAGCATAGAGCGCCTCCCGAGTTTAAAATAGGGGGTGTGATAATAAATAAAAAGAGAATAAAGCAAGCAAAGCTAATAAAAAAGTATATCGCGCCAAACGGCGTTGAATATAAAAACTTCATACCACTCAAACAAATTTTATTAGAAAAACGGAGGTAAAATACCATGAAAACATCGGGAATAGTAAGAAAAATCGACGAGCTGGGCAGAATAGTACTGCCTATCGAAATGAGGAACAGGCTTGAAATGGGGCCCGGAGTCGGAGTAGAAATCTTTTTTGAGAACGACGCTATAACTCTGAGGAAATACGAGCCGACGTGCACGTTTTGCGGGAGCGCAAAAGACGTCACCGAGTTCAAGGGCAAAAAGGTCTGCAAGAGCTGCATTGACGAAATGTGCGGGAAGTGAGACTTTTTAAGAACATACTTCATCACGAGGCACAAACTCGTTAGGGAAGTTTTCGCCCGCCTTTTTCAAAAGGCGGCAGGGTCGAGGGGCAGAGCCCTCGTCGCGCTCCGCAGAGCGCGA
>CANRNZ010000032.1 GCA_947632135.1 uncultured Clostridia bacterium | reverse complement strand
TTGGCGTTTCTTTTGAAGCTTTTCTTTGCGCCGATTGCGTCAAAGAAAAGCGTCATACAAGTTAGTTTCTGAAGTGGTCAGTGGTCAGAGCCGCCCCCTTCAGGGGAGGCTCTTGAAGTCGGTGTCTCGCCCATTTACTCGGTGCACACCGACAAACGCTTTTTCTTGACTCAGAAGCGCAAGAAAAAGCTTTGCAAAAAGAACGCGTATCGGAGCTTTCGCGCTCTGCGGAGCGCGACGAGGGCTCTGCCCCTCGACCCCGCAAGCTTTTGAAAAAGCTTGACCAAAACTTTTGGGACAAGTTCGTGCTAACTTTGAAAAAGGCGGGCGAAAACTTTCGGAGTGGGTCTGTGCGAACAACGTGCGAGAGCTTTTATCACAGTCCGTACGCTTTTTTGAAAAGCTCCTCGGCGCGCGCCTTCTTTCCCGTAAGGTGCAGATATCCGAACAGCGCCTCAAGTCCCGTGGCTCGTCTGTACTGCGCGACGGTGGCGCTTTTCGGCACGTTTGACGTGTGGTAATTGTTCCTCCCGCGCCTGTAGACGTCCTCTTCTTCCTCTGTCAGGAGTCCTTCAATCCGAGCGACCGCATCGGACTGCGCTTTCGCCGTCACGTACATCAGAGCCATGTCGCTCGGTCTTTCGCCTTTTTTTCGCTCGCTTTTTACAATGCGCTCTCTGACGAGAACCTCGAGCACCGCGTCGCCGAGGTAGGCAAGCTCGGCGGACGGTACAAGAGATGCGTCAAATTCTTTTCCGGCTTCTTTTTCGATTTCTCTTTCTCTTTCTTTTTCTTTTTCTTTTTCTACTTCCATTCCGATTCTTACTTATTGTTTTATTTATTTTGTTATATGTCAGATGATATGCTTTATATATCTCAGTTTCAGCTTTTGCATCGGGGTAAGTCCCGTGTAGACGGTGACTGTGACGTCGCTGAGAAATTCCGCGAGGGCGGACAGCTCCGTAAAGTTCAGCCCGTGTCCGAATTCCTCTTTTTCAATGCACTTCATGACATATTCGGGGTCTACTGTTGAAATTCCGCCGTACTCTCTTTTCAGCCTTTCGGCAAAGTCGTGCGGCAGCTCCCCTTTGTCGGGGCCTATGCCGACTGCCGAAAAAATCGTGAAGATGCAGTCGTCAAGATATCTTGCGAGCGCGCGCTTGTCGGCGCCGCTTCGGTAATACTCCTCGCTTCTTGCGTCGGCTATTTTATCGCTTCGTATTTTTGCGACCTTTTCGGCGCGCTTTTTGACGATTTTAACGATTGCCGCCGCCGCGAAATAAACGGCAAGGACCGAGAGAACGACAGTTATGAGTATTCTGATTTGTCGTAATATTTTCTGCCTCTGCAAAGCGGAGTCCCCTCCGGGGATAAACGGTATCGTGGGCTCTTCCTTTCCTTCGTTTTCTTCGTTTTCCTCGTTTTCGCCGTTTTCTTTGTTTTCTTCGTTTTCCCCGCTTCCCTCATCCTCGGCGTCAGTGTCTGCCGCGCCGCTGTCTCCGACGGTGCTCTCAAGAGGCGTGTACATATCGCCGACAAAGGTCTTTGTCGCCTCATAGGGAATCCAGCCGATTCCGTCGTAGTAGACCTCGAGCCATGTGTGCGCGTCGCTGTCGTACAGCTCGCAGCCGTATTTCGAAACAGCCATGGTTCCCGGCATAACGGCCCAGTCTGTCGCCGCGTAGCCCTCGACGTATCTTGCGGGAACGCCGAGATATCTCAGCAGCATGACGGCCGACGTTGCAAAATGGGAGCAGTACCCCTCCTTTGTGTCAAACAGGAAGTTTTCAAGAACGCTCGAGTACTCGGCGTCGTCTCCCGGGGATTTCGGCGCGAGAGTATATTCGAACTCGTCGGAATTCAGATAGCTTATGACTGCCGTGACCGTTTCATGACGGCTGAGCGCGCCGCCCGCGTCCGAGATTATCTTTTCTGCAAGAGAGGACACGGATTCGCATACTGGGACTTTCGTATACGTATTTTCGGCGTACTCGCGGTATTTTTTCTCCCGCTCGGCAAAAGAGAGGAATTCCTCTTTTTCACTGTCGCTCATTGAGAGAAGATACCTCTCGCCGATGTCGTTGTACGCGGGGACGGAGGCTGTTCTCATTTTGTATTCGTCAGCGAGCAGCTCCGCGCTCTCGCCGCTCATCTCCCGCTCCGCAAGCTCCAAGGTCAAATCCAGCATATACCCCTCCGAGTCGAACACCTCGGAAATATCGGGTCGCCTGAACGAGTATATGTAGGATACGGCGCTGTAGCCGTCTGTTTTTTCTCCGTAAAACCTCGTTGTGTATATTCCGTCAAAGTACGGGACGTATCTGTCGTCGGCGGGGGTGTCCTTTCCGCGCTCGAGAATGCCGATTTTTGTGTTCATGACGCTCGGCGTAAAGAGCAGTCGGCTTTTTCCGTTCGCTCTGAACACATGAATCTGCTGAACCGTAAAACCGAATCTGCTGTAGTTCAGGTATGTTCCTTTCGGCGGCACGTTGTTTGACGGAGGATAGAGAAACGAGTATGCCTCGGTCGTTATGTCGTCGGAGGAAAAGCCCTCGCCGAATTCGTCTCTGAAGTCCATGACCTCGCCGCTCGTCGGAAACGACCACTTGCCGCTTTCAATATCAAAGGAGAGCGCGCTGCGGCTTTTCAGGTAAACGGGGTCCTGTCTTACCGAGTCGAGAAGGTATATCTCCGTCCCGTCAAAGGTGCGCTCGTCAAAGCTCAGCGTGTCAAAATCCATTTTTTCAAAGGAGCTGTAAAGCCCGCTGCCGGAGAGGTCGACGTCGTCCCCCATCAGGACGTCGTCGGCGTAGTTTCTCATGTGCTCGACGTGTTTTTCAATAAAGCCGATGACGGGAAAAGGTTTTGAAAAGATTGCCGACGGGAGAGACAGAGCAATAAGCGAAACGGCGCACGCGACGGCGCCCGCGTATCCTCCCGCGGCGCGGTTCCTTGCGGCGGCGTCCTTTACTTTGCGGCGCTCTTTTCTCTTTTCTCTTTTCATGTCGCGCAGCTTGCCGCGGCGCTCGTTTTTAAGCTTATTTACTTCATTTTTCGGAAGGGAGGCGTTTCTTTTTCTTTCGAGCCTCGCTTCTTCCTTTGCTTTTTTCTTTTCTTCTTTTTTCAGCTTTTTAAGCTCGCGCGCCTTGCTTTTTTCCCTTTCTCGCGCAAGCTTTTTTTCCTCCCGCCTGCTTTCCTTGGCGCGGCGCAGAACGGACTTTCTTGCCTCGTTTGCGTAATCGGCGTCCATTCCCGCGTCAAGGGAGACGTCATATATCTCCCGCGCCGCCTCTCTCAGGCGAAGGTCCTCGAGCCGTTTTTCGTACCTTTCGTTTTTCCTTTGCTCTGCTCGCTCTCTTTTTTTCTCTTTTTTCATCTTGCGCTTTTCGCCCGAGCCGTTGTAGCGTCTGTCCGACGCCCAAAGGGCAAGAAAGCCGACGCAGGCGGAAACAAAGACCGCGAAAGGCGCGTTTGAGCCCGAAATATTGAGCATGAGTATCGGTACCGCAAACACGGCCTCGCTCAGCGCAAAGAGCCACAGCCTCGCCTTTCGGGCGACGGCAAAGTACATGACAAGCGCGAGAGACGCCGCGAGCAAAAGGGTCATTGTAATGCAGAGAGTCTCCTTCGGAAAGGAGTACGTGTCATTTACCATCGCGCGGGAAAAGGTCGTGTAGCCTTTGAGCGACGCGCCGTACAAAATATCATTATACAGCCTTCTTGCGGAATTTTCAATAAGAATAAGAATATTTCCCTTTGATATTACCGCAAGATATACCCCCGAGAGCGCGAGCGCCGAGAGGGGCACCACAGAAACTGTCACCTTGTTGTACGAGGTGAAGGCGGAAACGAGGGACACGGCAAGGCATATCAAAATCATGGCGTACATCGGTATGGAGTACGTCCTGAAGTCGTGCTGCTTCAGATATATCCCGACCGAATCGTAAAGCAGAAAAACCGAGCCGAATACGGAAAGGAAAATTACCGCGGCGCGGCACAAAAGCCCCGCGGCATAGGACAGTCTGCCTATTTCCTTTTCGGGCGCCGAGACAAGCAGACTGTCGGCGTCCTCTCTCCTTTGACTCCTTTTGAGAGGAAGACGCGCGGCGGCGCTTTTTACAAAACCGAACGCCCCGCCCTTCGCGTGCGGAGCTTTATCTGTATTTTTACCGTTTGAAACGTATGTGCTTGAATTTTTTTGAGTCATAACAGACCGTGTCCTACCTTCCCTCGGTCATTTTCCGCCATTTATCGAGCGTTTTTTGAGCGTTTTTGAGTCTTTTTCAGTCGGTTCGGATTATACCGAAAGGTATACCGGCGCGCCGCCGGCGTCGACCCCCTCGGTAAGCTCCGAGGAAAAAATGCCGTTCTGAAGAAGCTCATCGCATATCCCCGCGGTGTACGCGCGCCTTTCGAGCGGATTTTCGTATCTTTCGGACGGGGAGAAAATATATACTTTTGTAAAGCACCCTGTTCCGGCGCCTCCGAGAGAGGAGGGCAGACGGGACAGCTCCGACACGGAAACGGGGTCGATATTGGACGTCACGACCTTGAGCGTTACGTTCGAGGACTCGGCGATTGCGATGCCGAGGGACGCGGCTCTCTCGTCGGATTCCGCGTTCTGCGCCGTCGCAAGCTTCATGTATACCGATTCAAACTCCGCCTCGGAGGATACCTTAACCCTGGCGATGCCGCTGTCCTCCCTTGAGTCGAACCACGCGACGGTGCATGTGTTGCCGCGGCGAAGCTCATCAAGAACCGCGGCGATCGTCATTTCGATGACCGCGTCCGCGCAGAATTCGTCGCAGTCGCGCTCAAATTCCTTTTTCAGACGTCCGCCGAATGCGGCATCCCGCGACGCGTCGCGCTCGTTTTCGCGCTTCGTCGCGGAGTTTATTATTTTCTCAAGCTCGCTGTCGCCGTTTTCAGCTCCCGACGCGCCGTTTTCTCTCTCTTCCGCGGCGGAAGAAAGGTCGGATATTTTGTTTTCGCCGTCGGAATTTTTTGAAAATACGGCGCGCGGGGAATTTTTCTTTGAGGTCGAGACTATAAGAAGGTCAATCATCTTTATTGTCTCGGCCTGCTCCTTTGTCATTCCCGAGCGAATGTTCTTTTTGTATTTCGCGCCTATTTTCCGACTTTCGCTTTTTTTGGAGCGCTCCTTCTTTTGAAGCTCGTTTTGAATTTCACTTTGGAGCTCCTTTACGTTCTCGGGTATTTCGGATCCCGCGCCGTCCGTTGGCGCTTCGGCGGAGCCCTTTATCCTCACGGCTCTTTTGCTCTTATCGGAGGAGAGCATTTTTTTCAGGTTTTCGTAAACCTGAAGAGGGCTCCTTTCGGGAGGCGATACATGGCGCGCAAGGTCGCAGAAAACATATACGTGTCTGTCCTCTATCGCGGCAAAGTCGCGCAGCTTTATGTCGTCTGTCTTTGACGACAGCTTCCAGTGTATGTTTTTTACAGGGTCGCCCGGGACGTAATCTCTTATGTCGGAAATTTCCGTCTTGTCCTGAAAGGTGTTTTTGGAGCTTGAGGAGAGAGGCGAGTCCGTAACAAACGCCGACGAGTCGCCCGAAAGGGTCATCTTTCTCGGCAGAACCGTTACGGGAGCGTAGTTCGCAGCGTCAAGGCGCAGCGAAAACATACGCGCCGGGTCGCTTATATAGATGCTTTCAACGCCTATCTCGTAAAGTCCCCTGTATTTGAATACGACTCTGTCCTTCACCGTACAGCTCCCGTGCGGAACGAGAGAAA
Source organism: uncultured Clostridia bacterium (assembly GCA_947632135.1). Classification (GTDB taxonomy): domain Bacteria; phylum Bacillota; class Clostridia; order Oscillospirales; family CAG-272; genus RUG14199. Next base: position 10,583 of record CANRNZ010000032.1, on the reverse strand, counting down.
ATACAAGCCTCTTTTTAAAGCACTTAAAGCCTCCGTCGCCCGGCTCGCTGACGTCCGCCTCCAAAAACGGGTAAGGCAGAAACGAAGAGTTGATTATCCGTATTTCGTATCCCACAGGGGTGTTTTTCTCGGTCCTCACGGCGTCGCACGTCACGTAAGCCTGAATCACCGCGCGCCCGATAAGCGTGTAGAGCAGTGAAACAAACGGCAAAAGCAGCATAAATACAAGGAAAACCGTGGACAGCGGACTGCGCAGAAGCTGTGTGAAGAGGAGCGCGAAAACGAGAAGCGCCGCATAGAGCGCAAAGCCCGGAAGAAGGCGCAGCGCTCTTTTTTCTCCGGATGTCTTGTGTGCCATGGCTTATCTTCCCGTCCTGTACGGAACCTCAACGCCGCGCAAAACCCTGTCGAGAACCTCTCCGGTGTCCATTCTCGAAAGTCTTGCCTCCTGACCGAGAACAACTCTGTGCGCAACGACCGCTCTGTATACCGCCGACACGTCCTCGGGCGTCACGTAGTCCTTGCCCTTCAGAAACGCGAAGGCGCGCGAGACCTTCATGAGCGCAATGCTCGCTCTCGGGCTTGCTCCGAGCGAGAGGTACTCGCTGTTTCTCGTCGCGGCGACGGTCTTTACTATGTACCGCGACACCTCGCTCGACATCTCGATGCTTTGCGCCGCGTATCTTGCCGCGTTAAGACCCTCGGCGTCGGTGACGGTGCGTACCTTGTCGAGAGGGTTGTCGCTTTTTCTGTCGAGTATTATAGACAGCTCCTCGTCCTCGGAGGGGTATCCCATTGATATCCTGACGGCAAAGCGGTCCATCTGAGCCTCGGGGAGCGGATATGTTCCGACGTATCCCGAGGGGTTTTGGGTCGCAATGACCGTAAACGGCGTAGGTATCTCCCACGTCTTGCCGTCGACTGTCACCTTTCCTTCCTCCATTGCCTCAAGAAGGGCGGACTGGGTTTTCGGGGAGGCTCTGTTTATCTCGTCCGCAAGGAAAATATTGCACATCACAAGCCCCTCGCGGAACTCGAACGTCTCCTTTTGACGGTTGTAAATGCTGAACCCCGTAATATCCGACGCCATGACGTCGGGGGTGAACTGCGCGCGCCTGAATTTCAGACCCGCGGCCTTCGCGAAGGAGGCGGCAAGGGTCGTCTTGCCGACGCCCGGAACGTCCTCAATCAGAATGTGCCCGCCGCTGAGAACGGCGGCCGTCAGCATTATGATTTCATTGTGCTTTCCGATGACCACCTTCTCGACTTCTTTTATCAGCGCGAGAATATTTTCTCTTGCCTTTGCCGCGTCGTAAAGCGGCGATTCGTTTTCTCTTGTCATATTGACCTCTCTTCGGTTGAGATACCGATTTTATTTAAAAAATTTTTTTAGTTTATTTGATTTCGCTCTCGCTTTATTTGCATTTATTTGTAAGTCGGCGCGCAAAATAAGCCGCCGGCGAAAACCGATTCGGTTCGGCTCTCCTCACCTTACGCATAATTACGTTATATTTTATCATATAAAAATGTATATTACAATAAATTTTTTATTAACAAACGGATTGATTTAATGCAAAAATGCTGTATAATGGGGATATAATAAAAAAAATAAAAACGGAGGTGTTTTCGATGGAACTCAAGGGTTCAAAAACAGAGCAAAATCTCATTACCGCTTTTGCGGGCGAGTCTGAGGCGAGAAACAAATACACATACTACGCCTCGAAGGCAAAAAAGGACGGGTACGAGCAGATAGCGGCTCTTTTCGAGGAGACCGCAAGAAACGAGATGGCGCACGCGAGGATATGGTTCAAGCTGCTGAACGGTGCGGATAAGGACACGCTTGAAAATCTGAAGGACGCTGCCGACGGCGAGAATTTCGAGTGGACAGACATGTACGCGAAAATGGAAAAGGAGGCGAGAGAGGAGGGCTTTGACAATATAGCCGAGCTCTTCAAGGGAGTCGCCGCAGTTGAAAAGGAGCACGAGGAGAGGTTCAGAAAGCTTGCCGCGAATATAGAGGGCGGCGTCGTGTTCTCAAAGGATGAGGAGCGCATATGGGTGTGCCGCAACTGCGGACACGTTGTTATAGGGAAGTGCGCGCCCGAGGTTTGCCCTGTATGCTCGCATCCTAAGGCGTACTTTGAGCTTAAAGCGGAGAATTATTAAAATTCGCTCATTGTTCGCACAGACCCAACACAAAAGTTTTCTCCCGCCTTTTTTAAGTTCGCGCGAAAACTTTCCGAATGGGTCTGTGCGAACATAATGCTAATCTCCTCAAAATTGGCACTCGTTACTCTTCCCGTGATAAAATCGCCCCTCGCGCTCCCTCCTCTGCCCCTCTTTTTTGCCTCTTTCTCACCTCTGAATTTAGCACTCAAATATTTGGAGTGCTAAAATTAACAGTTCGTTCACAAAATCATGTTAAAATGTTAACTTGATGTCCCTATAATATGAATCACAAAAAAGCGTTGAAACACGCGAAAGAAGAGGTGAGCGTTATGAATGCACAAAAATTTACAAAAAAGTCGCTTGAGGCTATTCAGACTGCTCAGTCTATAAGCATTGAAAATTCAAATCAGCAGATAGAACAGCAGCACCTTCTTGCGGCGCTGCTCGCGGATGAGGACGGGCTCATCCCTCAGATGATAAAGAAAATGGGCGCGTCCCCCGAGGCGCTGACAAGAGATACAAACAGGCTTATCGAAAAGCTGCCGAGAGTGTCGGGAGTCAGAGAGTCCGGGAAAATCTATGTCGCCGCCGACGTCGACCGCGTCCTTGCAGAGTCCGAAAAGTGCGCCTCGTCAATGAGAGACGATTATGTGTCCGTCGAGCATTTGTTTATCGCTCTGATGTCGGAGGCAAACGGCGACATTTCCCGCCTTTTCAGGGAATATCAGATTACGAAAAATTCGTTTCTGAAAGCGCTGTCCGAGGTGCGCGGCTCAGCGAGGGTCACGACTGATACGCCGGAAAACACTTACGACGCGCTGAAAAAATACGGAGTCGACCTTGTCGAAAGGGTGAGAAGTCAGAAAACAGACCCCGTCATCGGAAGGGACGACGAGATAAGAAACGTCATAAGGATACTGAGCCGTAAGACAAAAAACAATCCCGTTCTGATAGGCGAGCCCGGCGTCGGAAAAACCGCGATAGCCGAGGGACTCGCACAGAGAATCGTGAGCGGGGATGTTCCGCACAGTCTCAAAGAAAAGACTGTTTTCTCGCTTGACATGGGCGCGCTCATCGCGGGCGCGAAATTCCGCGGTGAGTTTGAGGAAAGGCTCAAAGCTGTGCTCGACGAGATAAAGAGCAGCGACGGACGGATTATCATGTTCATTGACGAGCTGCACACTATTGTCGGAGCGGGCAAGACGGACGGCGCAATGGACGCGGGAAATCTCCTGAAGCCTATGCTGGCGCGCGGAGAACTGCACTGCATAGGAGCGACAACTCTCGACGAATACAGACAGTATATAGAAAAGGACTCCGCTCTCGAGAGGAGATTTCAGCCCGTGCTCGTCGACGAGCCGACAGTCGCGGACACGGTCGCGATACTCAGAGGACTGAAGGAGCGCTATGAGGTCTACCACGGAGTCAAAATATCGGACAGCGCGATAATATCCGCCGCCACTCTCTCAAACAGATACATCACCGACCGCTTTCTCCCCGACAAGGCGATAGACCTTGTTGACGAGGCGTGCGCGATGATACGTACGGAAATGGACTCAATGCCGACGGAGCTTGACGTGATACGGCGAAAGATAATACAGCTTGAAATAGAGGAGGCGGCGCTCAAAAAAGAGAGTGACAAGCTGTCGGGCGCGCGGCTTGAGGAAATACAAAAGGAGCTTGCCCGCTCGAGGGAGACCTTCGGCGCCATGAAGGTAAAGTGGGACAATGAAAAGACGTCGATAGAAAAGATACAAAAGCTCCGCGAGGAAATCGAAAATTGCAGCAAGGAAATCGAGCGCGCGGAGCGCGAATACGATTTGAACAAAGCCGCCGAGCTTAAATACGGAAGGCTTCCCGAGCTGAAGAAAAATCTCGCAGACGAGGAGTCAAAGGCCGAGGCGGGAAGAGAGACGTCTCTTTTAAGGGACAGAGTCACCGAGGACGAGATAGCGCGGATTGTCGAGCGCTGGACAGGTATTCCCGTCGCAAAGCTCGTGGAGGGCGAGAGGGAAAAGCTTTTGCACCTTGACGAAATACTTCACCGCAGAGTGGTCGGTCAGGACGAGGCGATAACGAGAGTCTCGGAGGCAATACTCAGAAGCCGCGCGGGAATCCGGAATCAAAACAGACCTATCGGCTCGTTCATGTTCCTCGGCCCTACCGGAGTCGGAAAGACCGAGCTTGCAAAGGCGCTTGCCGAGTGCCTGTTTGACGACGAAAAAAACATCGTGAGAATAGACATGACCGAGTACATGGAAAAGTTCTCTGTGTCAAGACTTATAGGAGCGCCTCCCGGATACGTCGGATACGAGGAGAGCGGACAGCTCACTGAGGCGGTTCGCCGCAAGCCGTACAGCGTCGTGCTGTTTGACGAGGTGGAAAAGGCGCACCCCGACGTGTTCAATATACTTCTCCAGATTCTTGACGACGGGCGAATTACCGATTCGCAGGGCAGAGTTGTGGATTTTAAGAATACTATAATAATACTCACGTCAAATCTCGGCTCATCGGCAATTCTTGACGGAATAGACGAGAGCGGGAATATAAAGGACGAGGCGCGGCGCACGGTCGACGCGCTGCTCAGGCAGAGCTTCAGACCCGAATTTCTCAACCGCCTTGACGAGATAGTGTTCTACAAGCCGCTCACAAGGGAGAATATAACAAAGATAGTCGACCTTATAATCGGCGAGCTGAACGGAAGAATGGAGTCAAGGCAGCTTTCGGTCGAGCTTACCGACGCCGCGAAGGAGCTTGTTTGCGAGGAGGCGTACGACCCGCAGTACGGAGCGCGTCCGCTGAAGAGATACATTACGAGATACGTGGAGACGCTTATCGCGCGGAAGATAATATCCGACGACGTCGCGCCGGAGACGAGGTTCACGGTGGACAGAAGGGACGGGGAGCTTTTCATACGCTGACGCCGCACTCACCCACCACAAAAGTTTTTGCGCACCTTTTTTAAAGTTCGCACGAACTTGTTCGGAAAGTTTTCGCGCGCCTTTTTCAAAAGGCGCCGGGGTCGAGGGGCAGAGCCCCCGCTTATGGCGTTTCTTTTGCAGCTTTTCTTTGCGCCGATTGCGTCAAAGAAAAGCGTCAATAAAGTTTGTTTCTTAAAAACTTGGGGGCTGAAAAGCCCCCGAATTTTTTAGTATAAGTGCCCCGAGGCTTTATGCAGCGCTAACCGCCAGACGCTTTTTCTTGACTCAGAAGCCGAGAAAAAAGCTTTGCAAAAAGAACGCGTAAAGTCGGGGCGCCGCCCCTCGACCCGGCCACCTTTTTGAGCCACTCCCCACAAAAGCAAAGCTTTTGCGGGGACCCCAATGGCAAGGCGCGCGAAAACTTTTGGGGCGGTTCTTTGCGAGCTTTAAAAAACGCGCGCGAAAGCTTTTGTAACATTCCGAAAGCTTTTTCATAGTATTTATACTAAACGCAAAAGAAAAGGAGAATGTTTTGATATTATGAATGCAAAAAACGACGCGGCGGGGGAAATTCGAATAAGAGTTTTCAGCGCGGACGGCGCCTTCCCAATCGAAAACGCCGTGGTTCTTATAAGCCCCAACAGCTTAAACGGAGAAAACAACGGGGTGATAATGTCGCTCAGAACGGATAAATCGGGCTTGACCGAAACTGTTTATCTCCCGACAAAGCCGCGTGAGCTGTCCGAGTCCCCGGGAAACGGCGAACCGTATGAAAGCTACAACATCGAGACAAAAAAAGAGGGATACTATCCCGTAAACAATATGAATGTCCCGATATTCGACGGCATCGGCTCGACTCTTCCGGTAAACCTTGTCCCGCTTGCTCTCGGAGCCTATCCAAGCAGCATCGGATTTGAAGAAAACAGAGTATACAATGACATCACGACAGGCAAAAACTTAAACTGAGAGGGGAGAAATTATATTATGAACGGTGAGGCAAATCTTCCTTTTATACCCGAAACAATAACGGTACACCTCGGGGCGCCGTCGTCGGGCGCTCCCAATGTGACTGTCCCGTTTCAGGATTACATAAAAAACGTAGCGTCGAGCGAAATATATCCCACATGGAGCGAAAACGCGCTGAGGGCAAATATTCTGGCGCAGATATCCTTCGCGCTCAACCGCGTTTACACCGAATACTACAGGTCGCGCGGATACGATTTCGATATAACAAACTCTCCGTCGATAGACCAGTCGTACATAAACGGACGTGATATTTTCGACAATATTTCAAGAATAACCGACGAGATTTTCACCGACTACCTGAGACGTCCCGGCTCCGTCGAGCCGCTCTTTGCCCTGTACTGCAACGGTACGACCGTTACCTGCGACGGGCTTTCTCAATGGGGCTCCGAGGCGCTCGGCAGAGCGGGCAGAACGCCCTACGAGATACTGACCGAGTATTACGGAGACGACCTTACGATAGTGAGAGACGCGCCGATCGCGGGCCCCGCGGAGAGCTATCCCGGAGTTCCTCTCAGGCTCGGCTCGTCGGGAAACGACGTGAGAAGTATACAGGTAAAGCTAAACAGAATACGCCAAAACTATCCCGCAATCCCTAAAATAACTCTTGAAAACGGTATCTTCGGCAGGGAAACGGAAAACGCGGTAAGAGAGTTTCAGCGCATATTCTCTCTGACTCAGGACGGTATTGTCGGCAGAGCGACATGGTATAGGATAGGGCAGATATATGCGGGAGTGAAGTCCCTGTCCGACCTCGCCTCCGAGGGCATACCTATTGAGGACGTGACTCTTATTTTCCCGAGAGAGCTCTCGATAGGAGACAGGGGAGTAGGCGTTACCGAGCTGCAATACCTTCTGTCCTTTATTTCCGATTTCAGCCCGTACGTACCGAAAATAGCTGTAGACGGAATTTTCGGAGAAAAGACAAGAGAGGCGGTAAAGGATTTTCAGACATACTACGGATTTGATTCTGACGGGGTTGTGAGCGTTCCGGTCTGGGAAAAAATCGTTTCGGTTTACAGGGGGCTGCTCTCGTCTGTGCCCGGCGATTATTTCAATTCGCTCGACGTCTATTTCGGCGCTCCTCTGACGATAGGCGACAGGGGGATCTACGTACAGCGCGTTCAGGATATAATAAATTATCTCGCGAATTTTTATCCGTCAATACCGAAGGTGAGTGTGGACGGGATATACGGCCCCGCGACGGCGAGCGCCGTGAGAGCCTTCCAACGCCTGAGAGGCATTTCGGAGAGCGGGCTTGTCGGCGCGACGACATACGGAGACCTCGCGAGAGAGTACGAACGACTGATGGAGCAGAGCCGCGTCGGCGCGGAGTGACTCGGTATTTTATGTGAGAGGACGGTATATTTTATGATGAGCGACAGAAACAAAAGCGAAGAGGTGAACGCGGCATGGAGCGCGGGCGAGGGCACAAGCGCCGAAAAATGCCCCCCGACGCCGATAAAGCCGTTTCCCGGCGTCCCCGATTACGTTATATCAATCGGCTCGAGGGACGAACTTGTTAATATCGTACAAATAATGCTGAGGGTACTTAAAATATATTACGACACGTTCGGGAACGTGCCGATAGGCGGAGTGTACGACATTGTCACCTCGGACGCCGTAAAGGCTTTCCAGAGGGCGAACGGAATGGGTGTCACCGGGTGTGTGGACGTATATACGTGGAACAGACTTGCCGACGAATATAACACGGCGGTTTTTGAAAATCAGTAGTTAAAGGGAGCGGCTGCGGGAAATTTTTAAAATAATACGAAATAAATAATGGCGGGCGACAAGTTGCGACAGTTATTTTTTCCGAAGAAGGGATAGAATATATCTAAAGGCTGAATAATATTTTATTTATTTGATTTTATATTGATTTTAAATTGATATTAAATTGATATTAAATTGATTTTAAATTGATTTCGGAGGAAAAAATGGCGGCAAAATTTACCGGAAAAGCTCAGCGCGCGCTGAATCGGGCGCTCTACCTCGCGCGGGAAATGGGACATACTTATATCGGAACGGAGCATTTGCTTCTCGGGCTTCTTGCCGAAAACGAGTGCATAGCCTCCGGAGTCCTCGAGGGCTCCGGGGTCGGCTTTGAGGCTGTGAAAAGCCTTGTGGCGAAGGCGGCGGGGGTCGGGGAAGCGTCCGAAGTGACGCCGTCGGACATGACGCCTAAGATGAAAAAGGTCATAGAGGACTCGGCGCACAGCGCAATGAAGGGCAAAAACGGATATATAGGAACGGAGCACCTGCTTTTTGCAATGCTCTCGGAGCCCGACTGCTTCGGCTACAAGGTCGTATCCGCCGCGGGCGCAAATATTCAGGCGCTGAAAAACGACCTTTCGATTTTTATCGGTACGGACAGTAAAAAAACGTCCGCCGCGCCCGCAAAATACGACGTTACGGGAGCGCCGTCCGTCTCAAAATACGGCAAGAATCTTATCAAAGCCGCGAGCGAGGGCGAGCTTGACCCCGTGATAGGACGGGACAGGGAGACCGAAAGAGTGATGCAGATACTGTCAAGGCGCACGAAAAACAATCCTTGCCTTGTCGGCGAGCCGGGAGTCGGAAAGACAGCCGTCGTCGAGGGACTCGCGCTGAGAATTGCCGAGGGGAGAGTCCCCGCGGGGCTTGAGGGCAAGATTATAGTGGCGCTCGACATTCCGTCAATGATAGCGGGCGCAAAGTACAGAGGCGAATTTGAGGAAAGACTCAAGGGCGTAATGGAGGACGTGCGAAAGAACAGAAACATAATTCTGTTCATTGACGAGGTTCATACCATAATCGGAGCGGGAGCTGCCGAGGGCGCGGTCGACGCGGCAAATATAATAAAGCCCGCGCTCTCACGCGGAGAGATGCAGATGATAGGCGCGACGACGACGGACGAATTCCGTCGGTATATAGAAAAGGACGCGGCGCTCGAGAGAAGGTTCCAGTCGGTGAGCGTGGAGGAGCCGAGCGAGGAGGCGGCAATTGAAATACTTATGGGGCTGAGGGACAAATACGAGGCGCACCATAATCTTAAAATAACAAACGAGGCGATAACCTCGTCGGTCAGACTGTCGGTGAGATATATAAGGGACAGATATCTTCCCGACAAGGCTATAGACCTTATCGACGAGGCGGCGTCAAAAAAGCGTATGGAGCAGAGCTCGCAGTCGGGGGAGATACGGGATATCGAGATGCGAATACGCGACGCCGCCGCCGAAAAAAAGGAGGCGATACTCACAGAAAACTATGAGGCGGCAGCGCACATGAGAGAGGTGGAGAAAAGTCTCATTTCGGTATATAAGGACAGAAAGACAAAAAGGGAGCTTACTGAGTGTTCGAGGTCGGACAGCGTCACAAGGAGCGATATAGAAAAGATTGTGACGGAGTGGACGGGTATACCCGTCCACGAGCTGACGGAAAAGGAGGAAAGGAGCCTTTACGACCTTACTGATATACTTCTCAGCCGTATTGTCGGTCAGGACGAGGCGGTAAAGGCCGTGGCGAGAGCGGTAAAGCGCGGAAGGGTCGGCATGAAGGACCCGTCGCGTCCGTCGGCGTCGTTTCTGTTTCTCGGCCCGACCGGAGTCGGAAAGACACAGCTCACAAAGGAGCTTGCAAAGGCGGTCTTTAACGACGAGAGGCGAATAATAAGGGTAGATATGTCGGAGTACAGCGAAAAGCACAGCGTGTCAAAGCTTGTCGGCTCGCCTCCCGGATACGTGGGGTACGACAACGGCAGCAGTCTTTGCGAGAGCGTCAGGAGGAATCCGTACAGTATAGTACTTTTCGACGAGGCGGAAAAGGCGCACCCCGACGTACACAACGTCCTGCTTCAGATACTTGACGAAGGGCGGCTCACCGATTCCGCGGGCAGGGAAACCGATTTCAGAAACACGATAGTTATACTGACGTCAAACATCGGCGGAGATAAAATAAGCGCGCCGAAATTCCTCGGATTTTCTTCCGATGCGGACGACGACAGCTATGAGGAAAGTATAAGTCGAAAGGTGAAGGACGAGTTGAAGAACACGTTCAGACCCGAGTTTCTGAACAGAATAGACGAGACTGTCATATTCAGAAGGCTTGACGTCGGGGACCTTGAAAAGATAGCGCATATACTTCTCTCGGAGGTGGCAGAAAGGCTTCGGAGAATGGACATAGAGGCCGAGTTTGACTCTGAAACGGAGAAGGCGCTTGCCGCGAGGGGATGCGACAGGGCGTACGGCGCGCGCGCCTTAAAGAGGCTGATAATGAGGGAAATCGAGGACGCGCTCACGGATGAGATACTGTCCGGCAGAGTCAGGAAGGGGGATAAGGTTTTGTGCACGACGGATGGGAGCGGGAAAATAGTTTTTGAGGTCAAGAGTAAGACGGAAGCGCTGTAGATAAGGTCGGCTCTATCCCAAATTTTGTGTAAACACCCCATCATGGCATAATGCGTGTCTCGTGAGCGGTCGGCTTCGTCGACCG
>CANRNZ010000031.1 GCA_947632135.1 uncultured Clostridia bacterium | reverse complement strand
ATGAGCTGCGCTTCCCCGCTCTGCGGCTCAGCTTGTCTATTATATCACCCCTCTCCCCCTTTGTCAACTGTTTTTTTAAGTTTTTAAAAAAACTTAAAATCAAACTCAGCAAACTTCAAAGGTTTTAGTGGCGATATTTTCCGCCGCTCTTTCGGCGGCTTTGACAGTATAACACATCTTAGCCCCGTTGTCAACAATAAATTTTATTTTTTGCTCCGTTTTATTGCATAAAAAAACGATAAAATCGAAACATATTATTGACTCTTTTTTCAGGAGATATTCATGGCAACAGTTTTTTTCAGAACAATAATAATGTACGTACTTGTAATAGCGGCAATACGCCTTATGGGAAAAAGGCAGGTCGGCGAGCTTGAGGTCTCGGAGCTCGTAATAACCTTTATGCTCTCGGAGCTTGCGGTACTGCCGATTTCGGATAAAAAAATACCGATTCTTCAAACTCTTATCCCTATTATTACCCTGCTTTCGGCCGAGGTAATCCTCTCATTTGCAACGTCAAAGAGCGCTCTGTGCAAAAAAATATTCCTCGGCCGCCCGAGCGTGATAATAAAAAAAGGAGTCCTCAATCAGAAGGAGCTGTCCCGTCTGAGAATGAGCACGTCGGAGCTTTTGAGCGAGCTCAGACTCAAGGGCGCGTCATCAATTTCCGAGGTTGAATATGCCATAATCGAGGACAACGGACAGCTGTCGGTTATAAAAAAGGAGAATTACTCCCCCGTCACACCCGACTTTGAAGGTAAAACCGCCGAGGAAAAGGGGATATCCCACGGCGTAATAATAGAAGGAAAGATATACAGGGAGAATTTAAACATGTCGGGCAAAAGCGAAAACTGGCTGAGAGCGCAGCTGTCCAAGAGGAAAGTACGGATAAAAGACATATATCTTATGACGGTGGACGACAGCGGAAACGTATTTATAATAACGAAAACAAAGGAAAAAAAGGAGAAAAAGGAGAATTAAGAAAAATGAAGACCTTTGTCTGTACCTTGGCGGCGCTTATAATCATAACGGGCGGCGTGGTGTTAAACAGCTTATATATATCCGACTTTACCGACGAAATGACGTCGATTGCCGAAAGTCTGCCCGACGAGCCCTCCGACAAGTCTGCATCACTCGCGTGTGAACTCAGAAAAAAGCTCGAGGAAAATGAGAACATTCTTCTTATGACCGTCAATCACAACGAGATAGAGCTGATTGATTTAAGAATAACCGAAATAATAACTCGGTGCGAAACGGGCGACAGAGAAAATTACAGCTTTGCCGTAAAGGCTTTTTTAACGGAGATTGAGGAGTTGAAAAAGTCGGAGGCGGTGTCGTGGGAGTCCATAATATAAAAAACGCGGGAAGCTCTTTGCTGTTCAAAGGCTTCCCGCTATTTTATTTTAAAAACTCAAATGACCGACAGAACCTCAAAAATCAAAAAATCATACGTACTCCGTGACGCCGTCGTCAAGAAGGAGCCTGCGCCTCACTATTGTGTGATATCCCGTCTCCCCCTCAAGGGAAAGCGCCCCGTTCACCGCCGACGCCACATATTCGGGATTGAGATAGTTTTCGCTGTCCGCCGCGGTGACGGCGTCAATAACGATTTTTCCGTTTTCGGCTTTTGCGCTCACTCTTTTTATCATCTTCGTAATATCGACCTCCCTGTCGCCGCTCTTTGAGCGCTTTGTGAGAATTACGGGATGCAAAAACAGCTTTTCGATTTCGAGGGCGACGTCGGAGTCGGCGCATTCGGTGCGATTGATATAATCGGGATAAAATGTAATACGGTTTTCAGCCCATTTTATGTCTTTGAATTTCGTTTTTGCCGTATATACCTCGGAGACGCCTATCCCGTCGGGCAAATTTTCTTTAAGAATATTAAGTATCTCGCCGTCGGTTATATCGGTCGTGACCTTTATATCGGCGACCTCCCTCTCCCCCTGACAGCCGACAGAGAGGGGGGACGCAAAGGCGAGCTTCGGTATGGGATTGAATCCCTCGGTGTACCACACGGGAAGATGGCTTTTGACAAGAGCCCTCATCATGTTTCTTGCAAAATCAAGATGAGAAATATAGGTCATCGGACCGTACTTTGAAAATCTTATCCTTACGCTTCTGACAGCGGGAGCGTCGGTGTTTCTTTTTACGGCGGGAACGTGAGATTCAATCGCCGCGACAGTCCTCGGCTTTTCGCCTCCTCCGGGGCACCAACGGCAAAACTCCCTTTTAACAGTCTTATCGGCGCCGCAGCCGGAACATTTTTCCTTGCAGGACGGAGTGGAAACGCCCCTTTCAGCGTTATGCTTTTCTCTTAGGAGAAAGTCCTTTGTCACACCGCAGTCAATTACGTCCCACGGCAGTATTTCCTCCTCGCCGATATTTCTGTTCGCGTAAAACGACGCCGAAAGCCCAGTGTCGTTTATAACGCGAAGCCACCCGTCGTAATCGAAAAACTCCTCCCAGGCGCAAAACCTCATGCCGCGCCTGTGCGCCTCGAGCAGCGCTTTCCCGAGCCGTCTGTCGCCGCGCGCGAACACCGCTTCAATGTGCGATATTTTCGCGTCGTGATAATTGTAACGTATTTTCTTGTCCGTTTTTATTTTTTCGAGAAGAAACTGCTGCTTTTCAAGAAGCTCGGACACCGTATTCTGCCCTATCCACTGAAACGGCGTATGCGGCTTCGGTATAAAGCACGCGACGCTCAGCGTTACCTGCGGCTGCTTTTTCTTGTTTCTCTCGGGCGTTCTGTAGTACTCCCCGACAACATTCGACGCGAGAGACTTTATTCCCTCGATGTCCTCGTATGTTTCATAAGGCAGCCCGTTCATAAAATACAGCTTTACCTGCGACTTGCCCGAGGAGAACGCGAGGCGGCACGCCTTCAGTATGTCCTCTTCGGTGACGTTTTTGTTTATTATGTCGCGGAGGCGCTCTGTCCCCGCCTCGGGAGCAAAGGTCAGAGTGCTCGTGCGCACCGTCGAAATTTTATCCATAAGCTCTTTCGTGAAGCTGTCGGCGCGAAGGGACGGGAGAGAAAGATTTATCTTCTCGTCGTCGGTCCATTCAAGGAGCTTGTCGGTGAGAGTCCCCACCCCCGAATAGTCGCTTATGGAGAGGGACGACAGCGATATCTCCTCGTATCCGGTGTTTGCGGCGTACTCCCTCGCGCATTCGCAAAGAGCCTCGGGGGATTTTTCCCTGACGGGACGCATTATAAATCCCGCCTGACAAAATCGGCAGCCGCGTATACAGCCGCGAAAGACCTCAAGAGTCATTCTGTCGTGGACTGTCTCGATTATCGGCAGCGTCGGATTTGTCGGATAGTACGCCTTGTCAAGATCCTCGACGACGCGCTTTTGACCCTCGGCGGCACCTTTTCCGACGTCGGCTCAAACGACGCTATCGTCCCGTCCGAATTATATTTTACATCGTAAAGGGAGGGAACGTAAAATCCCTCGAGCTCCGTCGCCGCCCTGAGGAGAAAATCTTTTTTGTTGTACGAGCCGTCATTTTTCATATCTATATAAAGGCGGGCAAGCTCGGGGAGAGCCTCCTCGCCTTCGCCTATGCTGAATATGTCGACAAAATCGCACAGGGGCTCGGGATTATATGTACAGTGCCCGCCCGCGACGACAACGGGAAAGCCGTCTCCCCTCTCGCATGCAAGAAGGGGAATACCCGCAAGCGAGAGCATATTTAAAACATTGGAATATGACAGCTCATACGCCACGGAAAAGGATACGACGTCAAATTCCCTTATCGCGTCTCCGCTTTCGAGAGCGTAAAGAGGTATTCTCCTGCGGCGCATTTCCTCTTCCATGTCGGCCCACGGGGCAAAAACTCTCTCACACCACACGTCATCCATTTCGTTCAGCACACCGGACAGAATCTTCATACCCATGTTGGACATGCCGATTTCATAAGTGTCGGGGAAGCAAAACGCCCAGCGAAGCTTTATATCCCGAAGGTCCTTGACAACGCTTCCCGGCTCCCCGCCGGTATACCTTCCCGGTCTCTGCACTTTTGTTATAAAGCTCTTTATATCTTCTCTCATATCGGAAAATAAGCAGGCGGAAACTTTCGCCTCCGCCCATACCTTTCGAAATAATATTATAATATCGAATTATTTAAATGCTTAACTAAAAAACCGAAAAACCGCTCGCTGTACGCTTATCTAACTATCGCCTTCGTTGTAATAAGCACCGGTATCAGCCAGAACAGATGGCACAAAACCGAGTATATCGACCTGAAAGGAACTGTCGTGCCGAAATTGTCGGTCATAAGCAGGACCGCAAGGATAACCACTGTGATTATCGCGGCAATAAGACTGATAAAGGAATTTGTCCTCTTGACCTCAAGCACCTTGTCGCAGTATGTAACCGTACGAAGAAGGGACTTCGACGAGCCTCTCGCGACAATACCGCTGTCCGCGCGGTCAGCCTCCCCGGACGCCTCGTCAAGGCTTGAATATCTTATCACCTTTACGGGATAGTTCTCAAGGTTCACTCGGCTCTTTATCATGTCGCCGTCAATATTCGGGTCAAGGGTTTTGACAAAGGCTGTCATGCCGCAGCCCGCAAGCTGCTTTACTATGTATTCAAAATCCTCGTCCATCGTGTAAAGTATGTTCATCTTCGCAACGGCGCGGCCCTTGAATATCATATACATAACGGACGCCTCGGTGTCGGGGGAGTCGTCGTCCTTTATGGAATCGGGTATTTCGACTCCGAGGGACTCAAGCTCCTCACATCTGCCGAACATTATCGACTTCCCGTTCACCTCTGTCTGAATGTACCCTTCGCCGGCACCGATAAGAACCACGTCGTCGGAATACCCCATCTCGGCGGTGGCAAGCTCGAATATGTCCGCAAGAGGACCGCCCGTCTTTGTAAATACGCTTGCCGCGTAGTAAAGAACACGGTCAAAGCGGTAGTTGTTGTATATCTTTATGTTCTGTACCTTTACGCCGACGGTGGGGAATACGAGCTTGTCGTCTATTGATACGACTGAAGCGTCAGAGTATTCCTCAAGGGACGTCTCGCCGATTATCGTACTGTTTTCCTCATATGCCTTTGAGTTCGCCTTGTAGAAAGGATAGGAATATGCGAGGAGCGCCGATACGGGGAGCGCCGTCACAAACGCAATGTACGCAAAAGAGACTGACTCGGGAATACTGTAACGCATAATTCCCGCATATGCTCCGAAGAGCCCCGCAAGAACAAGAGTCAGTATAATATACATTGCAAATATCATACTGCCCGAGGAGCTGCCGCTGTCGGTGCGGTAAAAATATTCGTCAACAAAGGACACCTTCTCGATTTTGAGTATATCGCCGTTTCTTCTCTCGTCCTCGCCGAGGGCGGCGATTTCAAGCGACGCCTCCTTTTGAGAGAGCCTGCGCATTGCAAACTTGTCCTTTTTCGACGCCACGATATTAAAGCTGAATATTTCCCTCTTCAACGTCAGATACGAATAAAGAATGGTCATAACCGCGCAGAACGCGGCGGGAAGATTGAAAAGAACAGGCTCCGTCGGAACTGACGCCGTTTTTGCGGCAAGAACCGAATAACCTATCGAAAGCAGAGCGGTCAGCGACAGGATGCTTTCGGGGTCGGGCTTTGCGCGAAACAGCTTTGCAAAACCGGAGAATATCTGGTCGTACGCCGGCGCCATGCAGAGAAGAAGAATCTGCAAATCAACCATAACATACACCACAGGGTAAACCGCGGGGTCAAGAAAGCTTGACAGCTGATAACCGAATATAGGCAAATTCTCGTAAACAAAAAGCAGAATCGCAAAAAGCACCGAAAAACAGAGCTTTACTTTAAGGCCCAAATAAGCCTTTTTGTACTCCGATGATATCTGCTTTGTCTGAGACGGGCTCCTGTACTCGTTGTGCAGAGTCTTTTTGTGCTTTTCCTCGTATGCCTCGGCGCGCTCGTCATAGCGGCGCGTTATCTTCGAAACGCTCTTTGCGCCAACCTTCTTTTTGAGCTCGTCCTCAAGGCCGAGCGCAACGATAAGATTTATGTCCGCCTCTGTTGTCTCACCGTTCTCAAGGTCTCCGAGCGACGCGTTTACAAACTCTGCGTACTCGTCCTCGTTCGTTATCTCGCCGAAGTCGTCGGGCCTCGGGGCGACGGTCCCCGTCTGAGCGCTCTCGACGCCCGCCGCCTCGTCTGACGATGCGGCGTTTTCCTCAGCTGAAACATTCTCCGCGTCGGCTGCGGCGTCAAAGCCGCTCAGGTTTTCGATATCCTCGAACTCCTCAACGCCGCCGAACTGAACGTCGTCGGACGCCATAAGCTCCTTTATTATTTCCTCGTCAATGACAAAGTTTCCGTCGTTTTCCAAAACGCCGTCCGTTTCGGGACCGCCCTCGTCGGATGCGGCGTTGTCAAAATATACTATTCCGTCGTCTTTGTCGGCGGGGCCGCCGCTTGACACGCCCGGATTTTCTTTCGATTCATTTGCTAAGTCATTTGCAAAGTCACCTGTCGAGTCGCCTGCCGAGTCGCTCTCAAAGCCGCCCTCAAAAGCTTCCTCTCTTGCGTCGGCGCCCGTGACATCCTTAGCCACGGGAGCAAAAAAGACCTTTCCCGAATCTTCTTTTATTTCTTTAATTTCTTTTTCTTTGATTTCGTTTGCTTCGTCAAATTCGGCGCTTTCGACATTTTCGCTTTGCTCTACCGAATCTTTTGCCGCGTCGGAAAAGGCGCCGTCAAAAAACAGCTCCGAGCCGTCGCGCGGCTCCTTTTCCTCCTCGGGAAGATACTTGTCGAGCAAAGCCTGTATATCAAGCTCGCCGTCAGATTTGTCCTTCATGTTATAATCCATAAAACACTTTCCTTTCTGAAGATTGTGTCGAGATTGTGTCGTATATTCCGTCGCGTCAGCTTCGCTGCATTCTCGCGGCGTGACACAGAATGACCGCCGCCGCGGAGGAAACATTCAAAGAATTAACATGTCCGTACATCGGAATCGAAACGGTGTAGTCCGCCCTCTCTCTCAAAAGACGCGCGACGCCGAAGCCCTCGCTGCCGAGAATCACCGCCGCCGGCACGTTGAAATCCGCCTCGTAATAAGGAACTCCTCCCGCCTCGGCGGCAAATATCCAAAGCCCCGCCTTTTTCAGTTTTTCCACGGCGTCCGCAAGATTTGACACCTTCGCCACCGCCATATGCTCAACTGCCCCGGCGGACGAGCGAGTCACCGTTGGAGTAAGCCCGACGGCGCGCCGCTTCGGGATTATTATTCCGTGAGCGCCCGCGCACTCGGCGCACCTTATAAGCGCCCCGAGGTTCTGAGGGTCCTCAATTCCGTCGGCTATTACGACAAGCGGCTTTTCGCCGCGCTCCTTTGCGATTTGCAGAATGGTTTCGATATCGGTATACTGCTTTTCGGCGGCAAGAGCGACAACGCCCTGATGATTAAGATTTCCCGAAAGAGAATCGAGCTTTTCGGACGACACCTCGATAACGGGTATCCGTCTGCTCATTGCCTCGGCGACAATGACGACGATCGAGCCCTCGCGCTCGCCGCTTTTTACATAGATTTTATCAATGCACCTATCACTGCGGAGCAGCTCCCTTACGGCGTTTCTGCCGACGACAGTCCCCGACAGCGACCCGCCGCCGTTTCCGTCGTCCTCTGTATTCTCTCGGCTTGCGTTGCTTTCTTTGCTTCTCTTTGCTTTTGCTCTTTCCTCTTCCGCGCGCGGGGAGGCGCCGTTTTGCGGCTCTTGCGAATATTCGGAATATTCGGGATAATCGGAATATTCGGGATAATCGGAATAATCGGAATATTCGGAGCTATAGGATTCGTCGTCGTCATACGTGCCGAACGGTATGTAGCCGTTCTGCGCCCTTGTTTTTATCGCCGCGTCGTTCTGAGAGAGCGGCGCGAAGGCCGCGCGGGAATTTTTCCCGTTTCGCTTTTTGTTTTCTTTACTGTATTTATTATTGCCTTTACTTACTTTGCCGTTTTTACTTTTCTTCTCGGCTCCGCCGTTTTTTGAGCGTGCGCTCCTGTCCGCCGCGCCGACTGCTGATTGCCTTGCCTTTTTATTTTTTACGTTTGCCGCGTTTCCCGATTTATCGGATTTTTCGAATTTTTCGGCTTTTTCTGATTTTTCGTATGAAACACGCGCGTCGAAAGACTCGCCTTCGGCGACTTTGCCGCCCTTTGCGCTGTTTTCGCCGCTTTTGCTGTTTTTGTTTCTTTTGTTTCTTTTGTTTGTTTCGCTTACTTTGCCGCCGTTTTTGTCAAACGTAGAATTTGAACGTTCCCCTCCGCCTTTTTTTGCGTCGAAGGACTCTGAAACACCGCCTCTACCCTGCGAGCCTCTGCGCTGCGCTCCCAAGGCGTTTTTATTTTCGGCATTTGGCAATTTTTCCGCATTCCCCGTCTCAATAGTTCCCTCGGACGAAAAATACTCGCTTGCGGTTCTGCTCTTTTTACGCTCTTTCTGTTTTACCTGCTTGTTATGCCTGTTTTTCTCAGACTCAAAGGTGTCCGCCAAATCAAATGTCCCACTGTAGAGCGCGCTGTTTCTCCTTCTTGAGGATTCCGAAACGCCGCCCCTCTCTTTTGCAAACGGCGCTCTCACAGCCGCTTGAATTTTTCCTTTCGACAGCGAGTCAGCGTCGCCGCTTTTTGCTCCGACGCCGCGTTTCTTCCCGCTTTTTTCAGCGGAGCCGCCGTCTCTTCGACCTTGTTCCATGTACTCTATCCTTTACTCAGTGTTGCATTGCTACCCCATTTTAGTACTATACCTTGTATATTATACCACACAGCTTGTCAAAAGTACATACCTTTTGATAATTTTGTTTTATTTTTTCCGAATCTCAAAAATGCCGATGCGTCAAGTTAAATGCGTCGCGCCCAAAGGCGGCGCGACGGCGGATAGCTTTTTAAAAGAGCGAAAAGCTAAAAAAGACATCCCCGCGGGAATGTCTTTTTCTATCAAAAATTGTTACTAAAACTTATTAAAAATTGTTTTAAAATTCGTTTTGATAATCAATTTTTGCCGCGCTCAGTTCTGAGCGTTTCTCATTGCTGAAAAGCACTCGCTGCAGTAAACAGGTCTGTCACTGCTGGGCTGGAACGGAACCGTAGCTTCCTTTCCGCACTGAGCGCACACTGTCGTGAACATCTCTCTCTGAGCTCTGCTTGCGTTTTTGCGCGCATCGCGGCATGCCTTGCATCTCTGAGGCTCATTCTGGAAGCCCTTTTCCGCGTAGAACTCCTGTTCGCCCGCTGTGAATACGAACTCTTCGCCGCATTCTTTGCATTTCAAAGTCTTGTCCTGAAACATTTTATACCTCGCTTAAAGTAATAAATATATAAAAATGAAATTGCCCACAGACGGACTCAAACCGTCACCTTTGATACACAACGCTCTTCATTAAGCTATAGCGGGCTTATGCAAACGCTCTCGCGTTATTTACGTTATATAAATTACTAAGTTATATAAATATAATTTATTTAAACAAATCAAGTTATATGTTATATGCAAAAATCAAAAGTCACGCCGCGCAATATAAAATCAGCTGTAAAACCGTCTTATCTTGACCTTGCTGCGGAACACCGCGTTGTTTACCGATTTCTCGTCCTTTCCGAGCTCCCTCGCTATCTCCTCGGCGCTCAGCCCCTCGGCATATCTTGTAAAAACCGAATACTCATACGGGGAAAGACAGCCCGAAACAGCCTCGAGCACCGCGCTTTTCCCTCCGGGATTTACGCCGGGGAAAATGTCCTCGAAGGTATGGTGCTCCTTTCTGAGCCTCTCCGCCGTCCTTCTCTCCCGACGCCTCGCGCTCGACATCTTTCTTATGAACGAAACGGCTCTGTTTTCAAGACACCTCTTCGCATATCTTCCGAAGGTAACTCTGCTTTGCGAAACGTCGTACGACACAGCCGCGCGGTACAGCGCGTATGTCACCTCCTGCCGCATATCGGCAGACGCGCCCGAGTCCGCCTCCTCTCCGATAAGACGCATGTATCTCGCGCACACCGAGGCAATGAGCGGAGCATATTTTTCCGCGAGGAGTTCGAAAGCGCTGTCCTCTCCGCCTCTTACCTTTTTGAGAATATCAGTGAGCTCTGCGTTCTGCATATATCAGACCCTGCGCGTGTTCGACATAATTTTTGCAAAATACCTCTTTCTACAAATACAGTATAACAGTTTTTACAAAAAAGTCAAGATATTTTTAATAAATAATTTGCAAAATCATAAAAAAACGAATCAAACGACTAAAATCGCAAAAGAATATTTCAATTTTCGTGCATAATCAACAAGTTTTGAAGTTTCAAAAGATTATTTTACAATATATGTAAGACATATTTGAACAATTTATGCGGATTTTATATTCCCCCGAGTCTCTCACTGTTCAAAAAGATAATTCACGTCTCCGCTCATAAGCGCGACGATACCCCTGAATATGACCTCGGGTCTCTCGTCGAAATTTTCAAGCATCGTGTCAAGCTGATACCTGCTGTCGGCGCGCAGCGTGAGCTTCAGAGCGAGCCCGTCCTTGTCCGATATCGAGCAGTGGACAAGATATCCGTCCTTGTCAGTCTCATAGCTCTTTTCAAAGACCGCGCCCCTCTTTTTAAGGGACAGATGGCGCAGAGCGCTCCTGTAGCTTCTCTCCCTCACCGACTCCATTATGCTGTCGCTCAGCCCGACGGCGACCCTGTGCCCCGTCTCGCTTATCTCATAGAGCTTCCGCGGACGCGACGACTCATCCTCCTCGCCGACCTCCGCGCCGTACTCCTCCTCCACACCGTCGAACGGAGCGACGTCGGGATCGTCCGGCGCCGCCTTTTCCTCGGGCCCGTCCCCGTCGGGATATATTTCCCTTATGTGCCCTGCCTCGACCAGCGCGAAAAAGCACTCGGCGAAGTCGAAAAGATTGACGACCCTGTCCTGGGTCACTATGGCGCCTATGCTGGGATAGTCCAGCGGATATCCTATTTTGTCCAGCAAATATAAAATAAATATTTTTATTTGTTCCGCTTCGTTAAATAAAGAATCCATCTTATTTTCGTCTTCTCTGTATCAAATTTTATTTATATTTATTGCATTAACCCAAACCCGAGCGTCCCTCAAAGTCAAATTAAAAACGGGAGGGAGCCCTCCCGTTTTTATGTGTGAAAGCTTACGTCATAACGCGCTCTGTCATATTATCGGTCGTCGTCAGTCAAGGTATTCGTCGCCCGCGGACTCCTCGCTGACCTTATAGCTCATATAGTCCTTCATCTTCATTCTGTTGAAATCGCGCCCGAAATATGTCGCGCCGAGTCCGCTCAGAACGTCGGAGAACATGAACGCGTCCTGCTCAAAGTAAACAGGCATTACGACAGCGTCGTCAAGAAGCATATCCTCCGCCTGATGGAGAAGGGCTGTGTCCTCCGCTCTGTCGGCGCTTTCGTAAATTTTCTCAAAAATCTCGTTGTAAGCGTCGCTGCTGTAGCCGGTGACGTGCGTGTACATGTCGTAGCTTCCGCTCTCCATGTCGACGCCGTTGCCCGAGAATGCCGTTGCGAAGGGCGCGAGCATCGAATAAGCGTCCGACGAGAGCGCCTGAGCGTCAATAGCGATAACGTCAAAGTCTCCGTTCTTGTACGCGGTATCGAATTCATCTATAACGACAGTACTGTCCTCAATATCGTAAGAATACGTCAAAACTCTTATCTTTACGGTAAATCCGAGCTCTTCCCAAGTGCTCTTTACAGCCTCGGCGACGGCATAGTCGACCTCATCGTCTCTTACGGATATCGTAAACTCGCCGCCCGAAACGCCCGCCGAGGAAAGAAGAGACTTCGCGGCGGAAATGTCGCCCGAAACGGAGAGCTTCGCGCCGTCCCCGTCCGCCTTTTCGCGGAAAGAGGTCTTGTCGTCGGCGTCAAAAACCTTGTAAGGAACAAATCCCGTCGCGGGCTTCGCGTATACCACAAGATCCGCGAGCGCCTGCCTGTCTATCGCGAGTGAAAGCGCCTGTCTCACTCTCGCGTCGGAAAACAGCTCGTTTTCAGTGTTGAAATAATAAGTGTGCGTTACGGGTATATCCTCCGCGTTGGCATACTCGGCGTACTTCTCTCTCGTATTTTCTTCATTTTCGCCATTTGCGTCATTTACCGTGAGAGGGAGCTCGCCGATGTAGAAAAGCTCTCCGCTGAGAAAAGCGTCAAGCTGGTCGGCAAGAACGCCTGTGTCATAATGCGTGATGATTCTGTAAGGAATAACGTATTTGTCAAGCGGCTGATTGCTGTCCGTATCGCGGTAATAGTACGCGCTTCTCTCAAGACGCAGAGTCTCTCCGAGATTCAGCTCCTTTACGTCGAACGGACCGTTTGTGATAAGCGAGGACGATTTCTTCGCCCAGTTTTCGTTTGTGCTCACCACGTCCTCGCGCAACGGGACGAGAGCGGGACTTGCGACAGTCCTGAAGAAGTCGTCAAGGTCTATCTTTCTCTCGAACTCCACCTCGAGCACATAAGTCTCGATTGCGAAAACTCCGAGGTCGTCAACGGAAGCGTCGCCCATCTTGACGTCGCGCGCGTTCTTTATGTCGTAGAGCATCGAGGACGCCTCGCACTTGAACTCGGGCTCAAGAATTCTCTTCCATGCGTAAACTATATCGTTCGCCTGAACCGCGCGAGCGTCGCTCCACTTCGTATCTCTGAGGGTTATCTGTATCTTGAAAGCCTCGTCGTCGTCCTGCGACACCTCATAGCTTTCCATAAGAGCGTTTTCCCAGTTCCCGTCCTCGTCAAGTCTTGTAAGTCCCTCAAAAATGAGAGAAAGTATCTTCGCGGTCGACGCGTCTGTGAATCCGAACGCAGGGTCAAAATTGTAAATCTCATTTGTCAGGTACACATCTATGATGGCGCCCTTGTCGTCCTCCTCGAGAGTGGAGCAGGAAACTAAGGTAAAAAGGGACGCGGCACACAGGATAAGTGCCAGAATTTTCTTCATAACGGGAACGGTCCTCCTTGAATAATATGCAGCGAATACCCGCAGTCGTTGAGACGGCCTTTATGTAATACTGTTAAGGCAGTCTCGCATTGAAGCTTGTATTGAAGCTTGCATTGAAACTTGCATTGAAGCTTGAAGTCTGAAACCACAGGGAAACAAAGAGCGCGCCGCGAGGGCTGCAAAAAGCTGCTCCTATGGTATTCTAAATTATTATAACACTTTTAAAATAATAAATCAATTGATAACTTTCACCTATTTTCGGTTTTTAAGACTTTTGTTACATTGCACAAATTTAGAAGCGTTTTTTTGTGTTAAAAAACAACTGCAAAAGTCAAAATCAAGTAATAAAAGCAGTTTTAAAAGCAAATCCCGCCGCGCCGCGCCGCATAAATTCACCCGAAATGCAAATTACTAATTTGAGCGCCGTTTAAAACGGTCCCATTTTTCACTTTTTTAGGTTTTCGGTTTTCACTTTTTAGTTTTTACTTTTTTGTTTCTATTTTTGTTTTTCAGTTAATTACAAAACTTACAAAAATCGCGGAGGCGTCAATCTACCGATGAACAGAGCAAAGCTTGAAAAAAAATATGTGCGCACGGACCTCGCATGCGAGAGCGGA
The DNA here is from genome assembly GCA_947632135.1 of uncultured Clostridia bacterium. Classification (GTDB taxonomy): domain Bacteria; phylum Bacillota; class Clostridia; order Oscillospirales; family CAG-272; genus RUG14199. Next base: position 2,803 of record CANRNZ010000031.1, on the reverse strand, counting down.
ACTATTTCCCCCGAGGATTACAAAGGCGCGCTCTACGAAAGACACGAGGAAAACGGCATTGTCACCGAGAGACTGAGCGTATATAACGAATGCGGCGAGAGGGAGACAGGCAAAAAAACGGGAAACTACACCACCGTCTCGTCGCCTAATTTTAAAAACTATTACCTGAAGGACGAATCGGTGAAAAAAATCCTCGCAAAAGAGGTAAAAAGCATCGCGAAAACGGCAATCGGCGCCGAGGTGACGTCCGACACGAGTGTTCTCGTCGCGGGACTCGGGAACCGCTTTATTACAGCAGACTCCCTCGGGCCTCGGGTCGCCGACAAAATAAACGCCACGCGTCACGTAAAGGACAAGGTAAAGGTGTTCGACGACATAGGCTGCAGCAAGGTGTCCGTGATCCAGACGGGAGTCCTCGGACAAACGGGAATCGAATCCTCCGAGCTGATATCGGGAGCCGCAAGAAGCGTCTCGCCCGACCTTGTAATCGCAATCGACGCTCTCGCCGCGCGCTCGACGTCCCGCCTTGCCACGACGGTGCAGCTGACCGACTCGGGTATTGCACCCGGCGGCGGAATAGGAAACCGCAGACTTGCGATAAATAAAGAGAGCGTCGGATTTCCCGTCGTGTCGATAGGAGTCCCGACAGTCGTCGACTCAGCGACTCTTATATACGACGCGGTGGAAAGTGCGGGCATCGAGGAAATCGACCCCCTGCTCGAGAAAATACTTGAAAACTCAAGACATTTTTTCGTTTCCCCAAACGACTCCGACCTCGTCATCGACTACCTGTCCGACGTCATAGCCTTTGCGATAAACGACGCGTTCGGCACCTCCGAGCTTTAAACGCGCCGCGCCCGATTTTTTATTTTTATATTACAGTTTCAACCGAACTCCGATATTTTCTTTTAAATATTTTCTCCGATATTTTCCTTTGCGGACTTTTCGGAATAATCCCGGTTTTTCCGAATATAATTTAGCAAAACCCGATAAGGGCAAAAAGGAAATCAAAAGAAACCCAAAAGAAAATCAAAAAGGAGCAAAAAAATGGACAAGGCCGAAAGAAACGCATATAACGCAAATAACGCATTCGAAATAATGTTTATGCCCGCGGCAAAAGACGAAACGGACGGCGCGGGCGCTGTAATGCCGCAGACGAGGTCGTTTGAAGCGCCCGAAGAATCAGAAACAGTCGAAACACTTGAAACACTCAAAGCAATCGACGAGCTCGAAAAACTTAAAGTAAAAGAAGGCGGCGAAGAGGGCGAAAGCCCGACGGCGCCCCTTACGGCAAATGCGCCCGCGGCACGCTCAAAAAAAGAAACGCCGCCTCTGATACGGGCGGCGTCGACAATTCTTGCAGTCGTATTCTGCGCGGTCTCGGCGGCAATCTACATAACGGGAGCCGCAAACGCCGCGGCGGAGCGCCTCGGCGGCGGGGTCTCCGAAATACTGACACGCGAGGTGTTCGGCGGCGACGCGAAGATTGAGACCGAGAGCGCGGAAAGTCCGACCACGCCCTCCCCCGACGCCGAATCGGACACCGAAGCCGCAGACAGCCCGTCGGAGGATTTACAGACGGAGACTCCCGAAAAATTCCCGTCTCAGCGGTGCGACCTTTCGGTATCCGCCGAAAACGCCCTCACACCGAACAACGAAACAGCCTACATACCCGATATACAGTCCCTTTCCGCCATAGGGAACAAAAACCCGACATGCGGCGAGATATATGAAAAATACGGCAGCGACGCGCCGGTGGTCCTTATAGTACATACACACGGAACGGAGTCATATTCCGAAAGCGAAGACGGCTACACCGAGGACGAGTCCTTCCGCTCGGAAAACACAGAGGAAAACGTCGTCGCCGTCGGAGAAACGATGGCGGAGGTTTTAAGAAAAGCGGGAATCAACGTGATTCACGACGTCAATATGTACGACAGAGAGTCCTACAGGGAATCCTACTCCCGCTCATATGCGGGAGTGCAAAGCGCGCTTGAAAAATACCCCTCGATTTCTTATGTTTTTGACGTGCACCGCGACGCCATCATAAAAGAGGACAGGACAAAAATATGCCCCGTTAAAACGGTGGACGGCCAAGACGTCGCTCAGGTAATGCTTGTCGTCGGAACGGACGAGGGCGGCGCCGAGCACCCGTCGTGGCAGGACAATCTCTCCTTCGCGCTCAGCGTGCAGTCAAATCTCGCAAAGAACGCCGACGGCGTCGCAAGAGCGATAAATCTCAGAAGCGCGGCGTTTAATCAGGCTCTCTCAAAGGGCTCCCTTCTTATCGAGGTCGGCTCCTGCGGCAACACACTTCCGCAGGCAAAGCGCGGCGCCATTCTCACCTCTCTCGCAATCGCCCGCGCAATAGGCGGAAAGGAAATTCCCGAAACCCCCGTCGAGCTTTTCAGCGAGCTGTCGTGACGTACAGCGCAGGTATAAAATGCTTTACTCAGTGCATGTATTGCCTGTTCAATTTGCAAAAAAAGCATTTTTTCTCAGCGTACCACGCCGCCAGCGTCCCGTCCTTGCTCAGCCTTCACAACCCTCACTGCCACATTTCTCTCGTCTTTCGTATGTTTCTCATATTTCACATATCTCTCGTCTTTCCTATCTTTCTCACCCTTCATACAACGCGCGTCACTGTAAAAGGCATATGCCGAAAACCCCTTTTACTTCATTATTAGTGCATTACTTCATTGCTTCATTACTTCCTTACTTCCTTACTTCATTACTTCCTTACTTCATTACTTCATTACTTCGTTACTTCGTTCCTTCGTTACTTCGAAATTTAAACAAAATT
>CANRNZ010000030.1 GCA_947632135.1 uncultured Clostridia bacterium | reverse complement strand
AAGCGGCTCTGTGTGTTTAAACACAAAGCCGCTTTGTCTTCAGTCTGAGGCGATTGCGAAAGCAACCGCTTTTTTTATTCTTTCATTCATATTTGTGTTATTTGTGTTATTTGTGATATTTGTGATGTTTGTGATGCTTGCCCCGTGGGCAAATGATTCGTAAATGCTTGACTGCGTGAAAGTTAGAAATTTGTATAAAAAACATGCGTAAATAAACATGAAAGTTAGAAATTTGTATAAAAAAACAAGTGTAAATAACCGCGAAAGTTAGAAATTTGTATAAAAAAAGCAAACCGCAGAAATGCAGCAAAAAAAGGGCGAAATAAAAGCGAAACAGAAGCGAAACAGAGGCGAAATAAAAGAATGAAAAAGCGCTCGTGCAAAAACGATTTTTTCTTTTATATTTCTTGTATTTTTCTTTTAAATCTGCAATATACTCCTTGAAAAAAAAACGTGTATGTGTTATACTTTTTAAGCGGCAGGAAAGATATAATAATAAAGCGGCGCAAATCTGCGGCATGTGCATAAAATATTTTTGAAATTGTCGAAATTTTGCGCCTGCCGAAAATGCAATTGCTATAAATTACGACACATTATGACATTTCAGATATGACATTTCAGAGACATTTCAGAGACATTTTAAGTGTACCGAAGGTGTTACTTAAAGGATACAAAAACGACATAATAACAGCGGTATTTAACGTCATATACAGTCTTATATAAAAAACGTTGCCGCAAATTACCAAGATATAGCAAAATATAAAATATTAAGTTTTAAAAATTTGAAAAAAGGCAAAAAATATAACCGACAAAAAGCGGAGGTATTTAATGGCGGAAAATAAGGAGCGCATGTTCGACGAGGACGACGCCGTACCCATAGGCAGGAAGAAGAGAAAAAATAAAAGCGCCGACACGGATTTTACAAACGTAACGTACAGAGCTCGAAGCAAAAGCTCCGCCGCGCCGAGCGGCGCGTCGGGTGTGAGCAGAACGCCGAGCGGGACGACAGGCTCTAACAGGACTGTAAACGGAACGACAGCCTCAAGCAGAACGTCGAGCGGAACGCAGGGCTCGGGGCGTATGACGGGCAAGACCGATAAAACCGGCTCAGAAAGACTTAATAATTCCGAAAGACTCGGCGATTCCGAAAGAAAAGGCGGCGCGGGATATTACGGAGAATATTTTGCCGAACAGGACAGCCCGAATTCAGCCGAGTCGTACAAAGGCAGGATTCGCCCGCAGGGAAACTTTGCTGAGGAAAACGGCAAGAGCGGCGGTGAGCGCGATATACGCGATATATACGAAAGACGCGAAAGACGCGATAACAGTGTTTACGGCGATGACCGCGCGTACGGCGAAATAGGCGAAAGAAATAAAAATATTTCAAATATTTCAAACGACGAATACGGCTATGACGGCGCGGACGACGCGGACGATGAGGAATACTCGATGCCGTACCGGGGGACGCCGAGAATGTATAAAAATTCCAAGGTCAAAAAGAAAAGGCATATATTCAGATACTTCTATCTCACCTTCGCGGCAATTCTTCTCGTTTTGTCTGTGGCGGCGGTTATCTACGTACACGGAGTATTAAAGGAATACGAAAGCGCGCAGCCCGACAGCGTAGCCGAAAAATATGCAGAGGAAATCAAAAGCGCCGCCAAAAAGGGGAAAATTGAGAGCGTTCTTTCCTTCGACTCGATAAGAAATGAGCTTGAAATATCGGAGGAGGACATAAGGACATTTGAAAAAGAAATAGCGCAAAGCGACCTTACATACAAAAAGGCTGCGAATTCCGACAGTATGGACACGCTGAACTACAAAATAATGTGCGGGGACTATACTGTCGCAAGGTTCTCTATGAAAAGCGTGTCTCAGGTTACAAAGCTCGCGATTCTCACCTATGACGTATGGCAGGTTTCGGACATTGAGGCCGCGGGTTACGGCGCGGATATAAAGCTGCCCTCGTCGGTCAGCGTCACGGTGAACGGCAAAAAGATTGAGGGCGCCCCGTCAGACGACGGAAACACACTCTACACTGTCCGCTCCGTCACAATGCCGGAGATAATGATAGAGGACTCCGTCGGGAACAGCGTAAAATACAGCGACGACGGAAAATACGATTTTAAACAGTACCGCGTCTGTGTCCCGTCGAGTTTTGTCCTTTCGGGAAAGGAGGATATTCCCCTCTCTCTTGCCGAAGTGAGCGAGGACGAAACATACGTCAATATCGAGCCGTTCTTTTCGGATATGCCGCGCCGCGCGGTGTACAACCTTTATATTATGGACGGCGAGTATTCCCTTAAAATTTTCGACAACACGGGAAAAGAGGTCGACGTTTCCGATATGGGAACGAATATAGAAATCCTCTCTCAGACAGGCCTTGACTCAATGCCGCAGGGCATAACGAGCCCCCCCGACCCTCTTGAAATCGCAAAGCTCTGGAGCAACTTCATGACGGACGACATCGGCGGCGCGCGCCACGGCTTCAATACTATGGCGCAGTATCTCATCAGCGGTACTCCGCAGTACGAGCGCGCAAGAGAATGGGCGGGCAGCATAGACATCACCTTCATAAGCGCGCACACTCTTCTCAACCCTCCGTTTACAACGGCGGAAGCCGATAATTTCGTGTTCTACAACGATAAATGCTTTTCCTGCGAAATACTGCTTGAAAAGCCGCTTAAAATCACAACGGGCGACATAGTCGACAAAATACACAGCACATTCTTTTTCGGATTTATCGACGACACCGACGACGGGGTCGATAACCCGCACTGGGGAATTGTCGATATTTCGGGAATAACATCATGACGAATGTGAAATTGAGGATGCCATGACGAAAACAGCAATAAAAACTGAAAATAAAGCCGTAAAAAAGAAAAGGGGGCCGTTTAAAACGGCGGGATTATGGTTTCTGCGGTTTCTCGCGCTTATCATGACCTTGGTTATTTTTATCGCGGCTACCCTTCTTGTATCTCTTAAAATGATATGCTCGGATATCTCGCCGAGCGCGAAGAGGACGTTTGTCACAACTCTTCTTGAAACGGGGCAGCTTAAATTCCTCGCCTCGTGGTTCCTCTCTCCCGAGCAGATACAGGAGCTTGTGGAAGAAAACTCGATGGAAAAAATCGACGACGAGGTAAACTCCGCACTGATTACCGTGACCCCCGCAGATACGGCGGGCGACAGCGGCAGCGCCGAGGAGATAGAGGTGATTCCGATAGCGGGGCGCAACTACAGCGCGACGCTTCTTAAAATCAAGGACCCGTCAAGGGTGTGCCTCGCGTCGATTTATCCGTGGAGGGACAAGGGGGTAAACCTTGACGAGCTTGTAAAGAGCAGCGGCGCCGTCGCCGGGATAAACGGAGGCCTTTACAACTCATACAACAACAGCGGCGGAAGACCTTACGGGGTCGTCGTGGCAAACGGCGAAATACAGCTGAACGACCCGACGTCGTTTACGGGGCTCGTCCTGATTGGGTTTACCGAGGACAATATTCTTCAGATAATAGACCTTGCGGGAATGACGAGAGCCGACGTTGAAAAGCTCGTAGCGGACAATCACATACGCGACGCCGTTACGTTCCAGGAGGAAAGCACCGACGCAAACAATCATTTCGTGCAGCTTATAATAAACGGAAACGCGCGCGGTATGAACGGAATGGGGAGCGGGCTCAATCCGAGAACCGCAATAGGTCAGTGCGCCGACGGAAGCGTTCTTATGCTTGTGACAGACGGGCGCGGAAAATCGGGACACCTCGGGGCGTCGGCATCGGACCTTATCGAGATAATGCAGAAGTACGGAGCGGTAAACGCCGCAAACCTTGACGGCGGAAGCTCATCGTGTATGTACATGGACGGCGAGTACCTGATGACGAGCGTCACCTTCTACTACTCGAACGAATCGTGGAGAATGCCCGTCGCATTTGTCGTAAAATAAAAAATCAAATTAATTAAAAATAAAAAATAAAAATCTCCGATGGGACTCCCTTTTTACAAAAGAGCCTTCGGAGATTTTTGTTTTTTTATTTTTGCTTTTTGAGCTTCGGTTTAAACGCGTCACTCGCCGCGCTTTATAAGATGAATGTCCTCGGGCGAAAATACAAGCCCCACCTCTGTTCCCTCATAATAAGGACGGGTCGCCGAGACAAGATATTCGTACCCCTCCGTTGAAAACGTGACGTCGTATATGCCCGGCTTTATGTTTTCGGGGTCGAAGTCGTACTTTACATCGGTTATCTCGACCTTTTCGCCGTCGTCAAGGCTCCACGCGGAGGCGTTCGCCCACATTTCAAGGTCGGTGTCAAGAGCCATGCTCTCTCTTATATCCTCCACCTTTTTGAAAATGTTCATGGCGTATATTTCCTCGCGGAAGAGCTTGCTCTCCACCTTGTTTTCCTGCTTCACGACGGCGTTTACCGTAATAGACGTACCGGCGGCGGTCGCAAATGTCACGGGATATACCCCTATTTCCTTTTTTATGTCGTACTCCACATCTCTTATGGATATGGGCTCCTCGGTGTCGGAATCCCACGCCTCAGCCGACGCGAGAGTCTCTATTTCAACATCGTCAAGACCGTCGATATCCGAAATATCCAAAAGAAAATCGTCGGCGCTGATTTTTTCATGCTCCCGCTCGTTGAACACGGGCTCGTCGCGCACAACGCGCAGCTTTACGGTTATTGACGTACCTACCCTCGTCTCCACGGTCATGTCGTGATGTACGCCTTTGAAAACATGAGTCTTTACAACGCCCTTCAGCATACCGTTTTCGCGCGGGACAACGTCGAGGTGCTCGGGACGTATCACGACACCGACCTTGTCTCCCGCGGCAAAACCGTCGGTGCGGCACTTGAATCTTTTATCCTCGAAAATCACAACGTCCTTCTCGGCGACGACGCCGTCGATTATATTTGTCGTACCGACAAACCTCGCAACGAACTCGTTTGCGGGGCGGTCGTATATTTCGTCGGGAGTGCCCACCTGCTGGATTCTGCCTTTGCTCATTACGACAATCTTGTCGGACATCGTAAGAGCCTCCTCCTGGTCGTGGGTGACGAAGATAAAGGTAATTCCGACCTCCTTCTGTATCCACATAAGCTCAAGCTGCATTTCCTTTCTCAGCTTTGCGTCCAGAGCGGAGAGAGGCTCGTCAAGAAGAAGGACCTTCGGCTCGTTTATGAGGGCGCGCGCTATCGCTATGCGCTGCTGCTGACCTCCGCTGAGCTGAGCAATCTTGCGGTTTTCAAACCCCTCGAGGCTCACGAGCTTCAGCATTCTTGCGACCTTTTGCTTTATTACGTCCTTCGGCTCTTTTTTTATTTTAAGACCGAAGGCGATATTTTCAAACACGTTCAGGTGGGGAAAGAGGGCGTATCTCTGAAAGACAGTATTAAGCTCTCTTTTGTGCGGAGGAAGGGCGCCAATGTCCTTCCCGTCGAAAAGGACGGAGCCCGAGTCGGCGCTTATGAAGCCGCCGAGAATTCTGAGAAGGGTGGTCTTCCCGCACCCCGAGGGGCCGAGGAGAGTCACGAATTCATTTTCGCCGATATCGAGAGAGACGTTATCCAAAACAGTCTCTCCCTCAAATGATTTGGAAACATTTTTAAATTCCACGATATTTTTGTTTTCCAAAGTAAACGACTCCTCCTTTTGAGCGCAGAGTTATTTTGGAAGTTTAGCGCAGCTTTTTCAAAGCTCGCACAGACCCATTACAAAAGTTTTCGCCCGCCTCATCACGAGGCACAGACTCGTCTCAAAAGTTTTCGCGCGCCTTGCCCTTGGGGTCCCCGCAAAAGCTTTGCTTTTGCGGGGACCCCAAGGGCAAGCTTGACCAAAACTTTTGTGTTGGGTCTGTGCGAACTTTGAAAAAGACGTGCGAAAACTTTCGAAGTGAGTCTGTGCGAACAACGCACAAATCGTCCGTTTTATCTATTTTTATCTATTTTTATCTATTTTTATCTATTATAACTTCTTTTTATCCAAAGTGCAACATTTTTTCACTTAAAGAATTTATTCCTCATCATTTCTCATCATTCCTCATCATTTCCCATATCCTGTTTTAACTTTAACTTGAAGTTTCACCTTTTTTGTGATATGATATGTATATAATAAAAAACCTAAATCCTAAGTAAATCCACGCTTAACCCCCTATAAATTACTAAATCAATCTTATTAAATCAAAAACTAAAACGGAGAGACATTATGAGCATACAGGAATCGGGAGAAATGTACCTTGAAAACATACTTATTCTCTCTAACACAAAAGGCGCAGTCCGCTCTGTGGACGTGAGCGATTATATGGGATACTCCAAACCGAGCGTGAGCCGCGCCGTCGGACTTCTGAAAAACGAAGGCTTTATTACGGTGGACAAGGAGGGCTATATTACTCTTACCGCATCGGGGCGTGAGCGCGCCGAGAAAATATTCGAAAGACACAATATACTTACCGAGGTGCTCGAAATGCTCGGCGTCGCGCACGAGTTTGCAGTCAGCGACGCGTGCAAAATGGAGCACGTGATAAGCGACGAGTCCTTTGACGCCGTCAAAAAGGCCCTTTCGGAAATGAAAACGAAAACAAAAACAAAAACAAAAACAAAAACCGATACCGAAAATGCAAACGAGCCGACAGATTTATAAAAATTTAAAAAATAAAAACCGAAAATCAAATTAAAACGCGCGGACGGCGATTTCGTTTATTTCGAAAATTTCTGATTTTTCGAATAACTCAGATAATACAAAGCGCAAATAATCGCCCGACTTCCGACTTTCACCGCGCGTATCCCGCCGCCCTTTATTTGGCGCGTTCCGAGTCAAAGGGGAATGCGGGATTTTTTTATTTGCTTTTATTCTTTACTTCTATTTGCGTCTATTTGCGTCTATTTGCGGCGCGCTTCCCTGCTCTTTTTCCTAACCTTCCCCGACAGCAAAACGCGCGGGAAATATTAAAAAATATTAAACGAGGGTAAAAGAGGGTTAAAGATGTCAAAAGATGCTGAAAACTACCGAAATATACCGAAATATACCGAAAGCTGTGGGAAAAATGCGACAGGCGGGAGGGTCGGCGCCGTAAGTTTTTCGTTCCGCGCGGTTGACAATGCGCTGTAATATATAGTATAATATTATAAGTATGGAAAATTATTACCTCCCTATTTGTGATTCAATCGGGATTCAATCGGGATTCAGATTTAATACGGAAAAATAAAGGACATATAAAGGACATATAAAGGAAACGTGATATGCTGAAAAGTATGACTGCGTTCGGACGCTCAAGAATGAAAAGCGCCGACGGAGATAAGGATATAACGGCCGAGATAAAGTCGGTAAACAGCAGATATCTTGACTGCACCGTCAAGCTGCCCCGCCAATTCGGCTTTCTTGAGGAAAAAATAAAGGGATATTTGTCCGAAAAGGGCATTTCCCGCGGAAAGGTAGAGGTCTTTGTCGGTATTGACGTAATCGAGCAGAAGGGGCTTTCGGTCTCCCTTGACCGCTCGGCGGCGGAATCCTATATTGCGGCGCTCCGCGAGATGCGGGACGCGTTTTCCCTTGCCGACGACATTTCCGTGATGGGCGTCGCTCAGAACAAAGAGCTTTTTATATTTCAAAAGCCCGAGGACGACATGGAAAAGGACTGGCTCGACGTGAAGGCCGCGCTCGACGAGGCTGTCGGAATGTTTCTTGAGGCAAGAGAGCGCGAGGGGCAAAATCTCCAGCGCGACATAATGAAAAAGGTATCTCTCATAAAGGATATGGCGCTGCAAATAAAGGAGCTCTCGGAGAAGGACATCGCCGGTTACGGTGCGAAAATCGAGGAGAGAATCAAAAAATTCCTCTCGGACTTTGAAATCGACGTCGCGGAGGAAAGGATTCTCACCGAGGCGGCAATATACGCCGACCGCGCCGCGATAGACGAGGAGCTTGTGAGACTTGACAGCCACTTCGACGCCATGGACGACATAATGAAAAAGCCCGAGCCGGCGGGACGCAAGCTCGACTTCCTTCTTCAGGAAATGAACCGCGAGACGAATACGATAGGCTCAAAGGCTCAGAATGCGAAAATCGCTCATTTGGTTGTCGATATAAAGGCGGAGCTTGAAAAAATAAGAGAGCAGATACAGAATATAGAGTAAAACGAAATAAAACGAAATAAAACGGAATAAAGATTTTAATTAAAATGCGAGGCGGTAAAATCAGATGAGATTTATAAACGTCGGGTTCAACAACATGGTATCGGCAGAGAGAATCGTCGCTCTTGTGAGCTACGACTCCGCGCCGTCCAAAAGACTCGTTCAGGATTCAAAGGACAGCGGGCGCGCGGTGGACTGCACGGGAGGCAAGAAAACACGCTCGATAATCATAACCGACAGCGACCATATAATCCTTTCGTCGGCGGAGCCCGAAAGGCTTGCCGAAAAAATGAGCGGAGACGCGGGCGGCAATGTGAGCGGGGAGCTCGGAGGCGATGAATAAGAAATGGAAAAAGGTCTGATAATTGTAATATCGGGTCCCGCCGGCAGCGGCAAGGGAACCGTGGTCGGACTTTTGAGAGACATGATGCCCGATATCGGGTACTCCGTGTCGGCGACGACAAGGACTCCGCGTCCCGGGGAGACGGACGGCGTACACTACCACTTTATGTCAAAGCTTGATTTTGAAAAGAAGCTGGCGGAAAACGAAGTCCTCGAGCACACGCGCTATTGCGGCAATTATTACGGAACGCTGAAAAGCGAGTCGGAGAAAATAATAAACGCGGGAAAGGATATTATACTTGAAATCGAGGTCGAGGGCGCCTCTCAGGTAAAGAAAATATATCCCGACGCTGTCTGCATAATGCTCCTTCCGCCGAGCGCCGAGGCGCTCGCCGCAAGGCTGCGCGGCAGGGGGACAGAGACCGAGACGGTTATCCGCCGCCGCCTTTCAAGAGCCGAAAAGGAGCTTAAATATCTTGAGTTTTACGACTACGTCGTTATAAACGGCGAGGGCGACCAGGACGGGTGCGCCGCGAAAATACTCGGCATAATAGACGCCGAGCATTCGAAATGCGCCAGAATGAAGGACTTCACTGATAATTTCTTCTCTTGATTTTGTTTTATGAATCTGTTTTAAGATAACCTATACGGTAAAGGAGCAAGATAAAATGATATTCCCTTCTATAAACGACCTTTCAAAGGACGGAAGATACAACAAGTACAAGCTTGTCATAGCGACGGCGAAGTGCGCGCGCATACTTACCGACGAGTATGTCCACCAGCGCGAGTTTGCGGAGAAGAAAATCGCGAACAAGGAAACGGACAAGAGTCTCGCAGCTCTTATAAAAAAGGAGTACAGGGACGAGAAGGCTGTCAAAAACGCGGTAAACAGGCTTTACGACGGACGCTTTAAGATAATCGACGGCGAGGACGAGGTTGAAGAAGAGGCTGAGAGCGCAAACGAGGCCGAGGACGAAGTCGTAAGCGAGGCCGAGAGCGAGAGCCTGAGCGATAGCGAAAATGAGGCTCCCGCGTCGGAGCAGGAAGAGCTGTAATTTATAAACGGGAAATACAGCGGGGTACAATGCGTTTTCGGTTTTTCGGGTTTTTCGGATTTTTAGGATTTTTCGCGTTTTGATTTTTCGACCTTTCGGATATTTTCGAATATTTTTCGGAAAGGACTCTAATTTATGAACTGTGATATCGCGCGTGTCTACCTTATAGACGTACCGTACTCTTTGGACAAGCTTTACGACTACTATATCCCGCCCGAGCTGTCAAAAAAGGCTGTGCGCGGGGCGCTCGTATCGGTGCCGTTCGGCGCGGGAAACAGGCGAATGAGCGCTGTTGTACGCACTGTTGCGGACTCGTCCGCGCTCGAGGACATAAAGCCGGGCTTATCCGTTCAGGAATCGTTTCCGTGTCTTGACGACGAGCAGCTTGAGCTTTGCGAATTTCTGAAGGAATACACGCTTTGCACCGTCGGAGAGGCTGTGCGGAGCATAGTCCCGTCCGCCGCTTTTTCGAAAATAAACGAATATATAGTTATAAATCCGAAAAAGGAATACGACGTCTCAAGCCGCAAGCTCTCGGAAAGGGCTGTTGAAATCCTCGGCTTTGTAAAAAGCTCCGAGAAGGTAAGCGTTGGAAAGCTCCGCGCGCTTTTCGGGGACGACGCGGCGTCATGTATAGGGCAGCTTGTCAAAAACAAGTACGTCCTTCGCGCAAGCGACATTACCGATGGCGCGAGGGTGAAGACTGAGACTTCGGTCAGCCTTCTTATCGGCGCCGCCGAGGCGCTCGCCATTGCGGACGGAGTCCCCGGAGAAAAGAAGATACGCAGCGTTTTGCAGCGCGAGGCGCTGAGAGCTCTCGCAGAGTCGGGTACGCAGACGTCAAGGGAGCTCGGCGAAAAGACCGGCTGCTCGACGCTTCACATATCGGCTCTTGAAAAAAAGGGGCTTGTGAAATGCGAAAAGAAAGAGGTTTTCAGAAATCCTTATTCCGACGCCGCGCCCGAGCGCGAGGAGATAACTCTTTCACAAAGCCAGAAAAAGGCTTTTGACACACTGAAGGATATTTACGCAAAGGACGGCCCGCGCGGCGCTCTTTTGTACGGTGTCACGGGCTCGGGTAAAACGAGCGTTATCAAAAAGATGATAGACAGCGTTCGCGCCGAGGGGCGCGGGGTCATAATGCTCGTGCCCGAAATCGCCCTTACGCCGCAGGCGGTATCGGTCTTTTGCGGATATTACGGCGAGAGCGTTTCGGTGCTCCACTCGGGGCTTTCGAATGGGGAGCGCTTTGACGCGTGGCGCAGAATACGCGACGGGCTTTGCGATATCGTTATCGGTACGAGGAGCGCCGTGTTCGCGCCTCTTAAAAATATAGGGCTCATAGTTATAGACGAGGAGCAGGAGCACACATACAAATCGGATACCGACCCGAAATACTCCGCGCACGACGTCGCAAGATACAGATGCAAGGTTCATGGCTCAATGCTGCTTCTTGCGTCGGCGACGCCGTCGGTTTCGTCGTTTTACAGGGCAAAAAGCGGCAAATACACTCTTGTTGAAATGAAGGACAGATACGGCGGCGCCGTACTGCCCGAGGTCAAAATCTGCGATATGAGGCGGGAGAGCGCCGCGGGAAACACCTCTCCCTTTTCGATGGAGCTTATCGCCCGACTTTCCGATACTGTTCAGCGCGGGCGGCAGGCTATAATATTTCTGAACAGGCGGGGCTACAACAACACAGTTTCCTGCATGTCGTGCGGGGAGGCGATAAAGTGCCCGCACTGCTCCGTTTCAATGACCTTTCACACAAGATACGCAGAGGGGCCGTCAGAGGACGAAACGAGGCAGAGCGAGGCGGGACACCTTATCTGCCACTACTGCGGATACACGACAAGGGTGCCGAGCGAGTGCCCGACGTGCGGAAAGAAGCATTTCAGATATATGGGCTGCGGGACTCAGCGCGCCGAGGAGGAGATAGTCCGCCTCGTGCCGGGCGCAAAAATTTCCCGTATGGATACGGACACCACAAGCAAAAAATCGTCACATGAGAAAATAATAAACGAGTTCCGCTCGGGAAAAACGAATATCCTGCTCGGGACGCAGATGGTCGCAAAGGGACACGACTTCCCGAATGTGGAGCTTGTCGGAGTGCTCGGCGCAGACCTTTCGCTGTACCTTGACGATTACAGAGCGGGCGAGAGGACTTTTTCAATGCTGACGCAGGTGGTCGGACGCGCGGGACGCCGCGAGGCGACACAGGGCGTATCGGTAGTGCAGACGCTGAATCCGAATTCGGACGTCATAAGACTCGCTGCGGAGCAAAACTACAACGCCTTTTACGAAAACGAAATAAGGTTCAGACATAATCTCGCATTCCCCCCGTTTTGCGATATCGCGCTTCTCACACTTTCCTCCGCCGACGAGGCTCTGCTTTCCGCGGCGTCCGTAAGGCTTTACGAGAGGCTGAGGGAGCTGCTCGGCGGCGAATGGCGCGATATAGAGCTTCAGGCGTTCGGCCCGTTTAAAAATCCCGTTTACAAGGTGAGAAACGTTTGCAGAATGAGAATGGTGCTCAAATGCCGCGCCACAAGACGGCTGCGCGAAATGCTTTCCCTTCTTCTCTGCGAGTTCGGAAGAAACGCAAAAAACAAGGTCTCGCTAAGCGTGGATTTTAACCCCTCCTCCCTATGACGCGCTTCTCACGCGACGCAAATTGTGACGGTATCAAAATTCGGGAACGATTACCGAAAATTTGAAAAGCCCCGAAAGGATTTTAAATATGGCAACACTTAATATCGTAAAAATCGGCGACTCAATTCTCAGAAAAAAATGCCGCCCCGTACCGGTAATAACGCCGAGAATAATAACTCTGCTCGACGACATGAGGGAAACCCTGCACGACGCCGACGGCTGCGGGCTCGCGGCGCCTCAGGTCGGGATACTCAGAAGAATTTGCATAGTCGAGACGGAGCCCGGCGAGGTGTGGGAGATGATAAACCCCGAGATAATATCCTCTGAGGGTGAGCAAAACGAGGTGGAGGGCTGCCTTTCCGTCCCGGGGAGATACGGCGTCACAAGACGTCCTCAGACGGTGACGGTCAGAGCCACGGACAGAAACGGAAACGAATACACCGTCACGGGCAGCGGACTTAAAGCGAGAGCCTTCTGCCACGAAATCGACCACCTTGACGGCAAAATATTTATCGACAACGCAGTAAGAATGCTGACCGAAAAAGAAATCGAGGAAATGTACGGCTGAGAGTCACGCGACGGCTCGGCGCTGTTTTTCCGTGATTTTATAAATTATATATAAAATTAAATTATGGGATTATACAAATCCCCAAACTAAACGAAAAAGGAGTCAACGGCAGCCTTGTGAAAATACTTTTTATGGGCACGCCCGAGTTTGCCCTTGAAATTTTAAAAAAGCTGTATGAGGCGGACGAGTGTATCGTCGGGGTCGTCTGTCAGCCCGACAAGCCGAGCGGACGCGGACATAAGATGAAAAGCTGTCCGACAAAAATATGGGCAGAGGAAAACGGCATTGAGGTATTTCAGCCGCAGACTCTGAGGGACGAGGCGTTTCTTCCCGTACTTGAAAGGCTCTCCCCCGACATAATCGTTGTCGCGGCATACGGCAAAATACTTCCGTCTTACATTATAAATTATCCGAGATACGGCTGCATAAACGCGCACGCGTCGCTGCTTCCGAAATACAGAGGCGCCGCTCCGATACAGAGAGCGCTTATAAACGGCGAGAGCGAGAGCGGAGTCACCGCGATGAAAATGGACGAGGGGCTCGATACCGGCGATATTATATTCGTCGAAAAGGTCGAAATTTCCCCGAGCGACAACTTTGAATCTCTCCACGACAAGCTCGCCGCCGCCGGGGGCGAGGCGATTTTAAAAACCGTAAGATGGGCAAAGGAGAATAAGGCGTACCCGCTGAAAAAGCAGGACTCTTCCCTTTCCACGTACGCCGAAAAGATAACAGGCGCGGACAGAATAATAGATTTCTCCATCGGCGCCGAAAAAACTTATAACCTGATAAGGGCGCTGTCTCCGTTCCCGAGGGCGTTTTGCGTTATGCCGAACGGGAAAAAGCTTCAAATAACTGCCGCGCGCCTTGCGGACTGCGCCGCCGACGCGCCCTCCGGAACCGTTCTTTTTGCCGCGGGCGAGGGATTTACCGTCTCATGCGGCGACGGCGCGCTCGAGGCGCTCGAGGTGATACCCGAGGGAAGAGGCAAAATGAGCGGCGCCGCTCTCATAAGAGGACGCGGGCTTTCGGTCGGCGACGTATTAAGGCGCGCAAGCGACGTGGACCGGACAAGCGAAAAAAATAAAAATGAGTGATACAAATGTCGGCGGGGCAAGAATAACGAGCGCGAGGGAGGCTGCGCTCGAATCGCTCACTGCGTGCCGCCGCCACGGTAAATATCCGAATCTTGAGGTCGCCTCCACCATATCGAAATCCAAAAAATTTCTCTCCGACGCCGACAGACGTCTCTACACACAAATCGTATACGGCGTGACGGAAAGAATGCTGACTCTCGACTATATAATATCCACCCTCTCGTCGCGAAGCGTATCGGACATTGACTTGCAGACTCTGATGTGCCTCAGAATGGGGCTGTATCAGCTTTTGTATCTCGACAGGGTCCCGCCCCACGCGGCGGTGTCAGAGACTGTGTCTCTTGCAAAAAAGCAGTCGCGCGGATTTGTGAACGCCGTCCTCAGAGAATTTTTGAGACGGGACAAAAAATTCGCTCTCCCCTCCGAGAAGGAGTTTCCGACAGAGCGTCTCAGCGTCAAATACTCATGCCCTGTCGAGATGTGTTCTTTTCTGATATCAAAAATCGGAAAGGAAAAGACCGAAAGACTGCTCCTTTCAACCTTTTCAAAGAGAAGTCTGTCTCTGAGGGTAAACACTCTCGCGACAAGCGCAAAAAAGCTTTGCGAGTCCGAATTTCCGACAGGCAAAATAAACGCGCTGTGCGATGATATCATAGACGTTCCCGGAATAGATTTTAAAAAAGAGGTCGGCGACGGGTGGTTCGTTCAGGACGCCGCCTCCCGCCTTGCGGTAAAGGCGCTCGCGCCGAGGTCCGGAGAGTGTGTCGTCGACACGTGCGCCGCGCCGGGGGGGAAGTCATTTTCGGCGGCAATAGATATGAAGGACAGCGGGCGCGTTATATCCTTTGACATACATGAAAATAAAATATCCCTTATAAAAAAAGGCGCCGAGCGACTGGGGCTCGGGTGCATCGAGGCATCGTGCAGAAGCGCCGAGGAGCCCGACGTTTCCCTTATCGGAAAGGCCGACAGAGTCATATGCGACGCGCCGTGCTCGGGGCTCGGGGTAATATCGAAAAAGCCGGATATAAAGTACAAGAGCGTATCAGATATCGAGCGCCTGCCGTCCGTTCAGAAAAGAATACTTGACGGCGCGTCCCGGTACGTAAGGGACGGCGGCGTGCTCGTTTATTCGACCTGTACCGTAAATCCCGACGAAAACGAGGAGGTCGTAAGAGATTTTCTAAAGACTCACGAAGATTTTTCACCGCGCGTCTTTTCTTTTGACAAAACAGACGGCGAAAGACTCTCGTCGTCCGACGACGGTATGCTCACGTTTTTCGAGCACGAGACGTCAAGCGACGGATTTTTCATCGCCAAGATGGTAAAAAGAGATAAATAAAGATAAAATAGATAAAAAAGATAAAAAAGATAAAAAAGGGATAATACGGTAAAACGGATAATATAATACGTATATATTCAAAAACATATAAAAACGGTTAAAACGGTATCATGACTGATATTAAAAACAGCGCTTTTCAAAGCGACGGGGCGGATATTCTGTCAATGACCGCAGACGAGCTTGCCGATTTCGCGTCCAAAGAGCTCGGCGAGAAGCCCTACAGAGGGCGTCAGCTTTACGGCTGGCTCCAAAAGGGCGCGTCTTATGAGGAAATGACAAATCTCCCTACGTCGTTTAAAGAAAAGCTTTTGCAAAAATGCGAATACAGACTGCCGAAAATCGTCGAAAAGTACGTCTCAAGGCTTGACGGCACGGTAAAATACCTCATGCAGATGCTCGACGGGGAGTGCGTCGAGAGCGTGCTTATGAAGTACGAGCACGGAAACACCGTGTGCGTATCCTGTCAGGCGGGGTGCAGAATGGGGTGCCGCTTCTGCGCATCAACACTTAACGGAAAAAGCCGCGACCTCAGAGCATCGGAAATACTCGGTCAGATAATAAATATCGCAAGAGATTCGAAAGAAAGGGTCGACGGGGTCGTCATGATGGGAATAGGCGAGCCGCTTGACAATTACGAAAATACGGTAAAGTTTCTGAAACTTGTCTCGTCCCCCGACGGGCTCGGTATAGGACTGCGGCACATATCCGTCTCCACGTGCGGAATCGTTCCCAAAATAAAACAGCTCGCGGGCGAGGGAATGCCAGTGACGCTCTCGGTTTCCCTGCACGCGTCGGACGACAGCGTCCGCTCGTCTCTCATACCGATGAACAGAAAATACAACATAGACGAGCTTCTTGACGCGTGCAAATACTATTTTGACGTAACGGGACGGCGCGTGTCGTTTGAGTACACATTGATTTCGGGCGAAAACGACAGCCTCGACGACGCGGACAGGCTGGCTTTCGTGTTAAAGAGAAAGATGGACGGCCCGTGCCACGTCAATCTGATAATGCTGAACGAGGTAAAGGAAACGAAGTACCAAAGCTCGGGGCGCGAGCGGGCGGAGTTGTTCTGCAAGAGGCTGACTTCGCGCGGGGTCACGGCGACGATACGTCGGCGGCTCGGGGCGGACATATCGGCGTCCTGCGGACAGCTAAGACTTAGGTATCAGTAAAACACGCACAGTGTTCGCACTGACCCATCTGAAAGTTTTCGCGCGCCTTTTTCAAAAGGCGGCAGGGTTCGGGGCGGCGCCCCGACGATTGGCGTTTCT
>CANRNZ010000029.1 GCA_947632135.1 uncultured Clostridia bacterium | reverse complement strand
CCCGACATGGCGGAGAAGCTGCCGCCCGACGAGTCGGAAAACAAAAGCGGGAAAAGAAAAAGCAAAAACGGCAAAAACGGCATAAATACGCAAAAAAGCGAAAAGCGCGAAGAAGCCGAAAAGGCCGAAAAAACCGAAGAATAAGAAATTTATCGGTTTACATAGTTTAATCAGTTATATATAAAAAATCAAAGAAGCCCGAAATAGTCGAGCACGCCGTTTGCAACTCCCTGAGCGAAAAGAGAGGGGCTGTTTGCCATCAGCGCGGCGTCGGTCGCGTTCGTAATAAAGCCGAGCTCCACAAGGGTCGCGGGCATTCTCGTTCTTCTGAGGACGTATAGGTTGGTTCTTGCCGAGACTCCTCTGTTTCTGAGGCCCGTCGCAATGCTCAGCTGTTCGAGTATGTTTTCCGCCAGAACCTCGGCTTTTGACATGAGTGAGTAGACGAACGCTTCGGAGCCCGACGCGCTTTCAATCTCCGATGCGTTCGCGTGAAGGCTGACAAATATATCGGCGCCCCAGCTGTTCGCGTCGTTTACCCGCGCGGCGAGGGAGGACGCGTTTGACGTGCCGAGCTGAGTCGACGCTGTCGGTCTTGAAAGGCGCGTCTCGATTCCCTCGGCGCTCAGTATTTGAGCGGTCAGCACGCCTATACGGAAAACGAGGTCCTGCTCCCTGTAACCGTTGCCCTCGGCGCCCGAGTTTGGATTTGTGGGGTTGTGACCTTGGTCTATATATACTTTGATTGCCATTTTTTCCTCCGAATTATAAAATATTTATACTCAATATATGCGGTAAAATATTTTTTGCTGTAAGTCACACTTAAAAATTTCTAAAAATTTCTAAAAATTTCTTTTAAAAAATTTAAAAATCCGAAAGCCGAGCAAAACGGAGAAAACGGAGAAAACGGAGAAAAACGGAGAAAAACATGAAAGAGCTTCAGAAGCTTTTAAGTCGAACAAGAGCCGCCGTCGAGAGGTACAAAATGCTCGAGGACGGCGACAGGGTAATGGTCGGAATATCGGGCGGGAAGGACTCGCTCGCGCTGCTCTGCGCGCTCACGGAGCTGAGAAAATTTTTGCCCGTAAAATTCGACGTCACGGCATACACTCTCGACATGGGCTTCCATCTCAGCGCCGCAGCGGACGCAAAGATGACAAATCACGAAAAAATCCGAGAGCTGTGCGAGAGCCTCGGTGTGGAATATATTGTAAAGCAGACGGAAATAGCGAGAATAATATTTGACGTGAGACGCGAAAAAAATCCGTGCTCTCTCTGCTCCAGAATGAGAAGGGGCTGCCTTGCGGACGCCGCGAACGAGCTCGGCTGCAACAAGCTCGCGCTCGGTCATCACTTTGACGACGCCGCGGAGACTATGATGCTCAATTTGTTCTTCGAGGGGAGAATAGGATGTTTTTCTCCCGTCACATATATGTCGCGCTCAAATCTTACCGTTATAAGACCTTTTGTGATGACCGAGGAAAAGCTGATAAAAGCATTTGCCAAAAAAGCGGGTCTGCCTGTGGAGGAAAGTCCTTGTCCTGCGGACAGGAACACCGAAAGGGAGTCGATGAGAGAATACCTTTTCACATTCGAAAGACAGCACAGAGGACTTTACAAGCGAATAGTCGGCGCGCTTGAAAGAGGGGGAATCGACGGATGGAAAGACGGGAAAGAGCAAAAATAAATAAATTAAACAAAACGGATAAAATAATAAAAATCGGCGTCGGAGCCGAAAAAAGGCGCGCTGGCTTTCCCTCAAAACACCTTTCCCTTTTTACGGCGGCTGTTTTAGTTATTGCCGCCCTTTTTGCCGTTTTTCTTGCCGCGTGCTCGAACGGCTCGGCGCAAAGGGACAAATACGACCTTCCCGCGGGGGACTTTTACACCTCATACGAAATCGGCGGCAGCGCTGACCTTCTCGACGTTCCCGAGTATTCGGGCAGCCCGTTTATCGTGATAAACGAAAACGAGCCGCTCTTTACCGAAAGCGAGAAAACTGACGTCTCCTTTGAGTATTACAGCCCGCTTGACAGTCTCGGGCGGTGCGGCGCCGCGGCGGCGTGTATCGGAGTTGATATAATGCCGACAGAGGAGAGGGGCTCGATAGGAAGCGTCAAGCCGAGCGGCTGGCAGACCGTAAAATACGACATTGTCGACGGCAAGTATCTCTATAACAGGTGCCACCTTATCGCCTACATGCTGAGCGGGGAAAACGCGAACGAGAAAAATCTCATAACGGGTACGAGATATTTAAACGTCGAGGGTATGCTTCCGTTTGAAAACATGGTCGCGGACTACGTAAAGGAAACGAAAAATCACGTTATGTACAGGGTGACTCCCGTATTCGACGGGGCAAATCTCGTCGCAAACGGGCTTCTTATGGAGGCTTTGTCCGTCGAGGACGGCGGGGACGGCATATCCTTTTGCGTTTTTGTATACAACGTACAGCCGGGCGTCGTAATAGACTACAGTGACGGCGCGAGCAGCCTTGCGGCGGACAGTCACTATGCGTCGGACGGAAAGACGACCGAGAGCGCCGCCGAAAAATACGTGATAAACAAAAACACAAGGAGGTTTCACAAGCCGAGCTGTCCCTCGGTCGCCCATATAAAAGAGGAGAACAAGCTTGATTACAGCGGCGCGCGAAGCGAGCTTATAAAACAGGGCTACGAGCCGTGCGAGAGCTGCAAGCCGTGAAAAAAGGCTTCGCGCCGTCTGTTTTCCGTTAATGATGAAATAATGATGAAATATGCCGCTCCATTCGGTCGCAATGATACTGCGCCTGTGGCGCGATGAACGCAATGAAATATGAGGCGATGTTTGCTCTT
This sequence comes from uncultured Clostridia bacterium, assembly GCA_947632135.1. Taxonomy (GTDB): domain Bacteria; phylum Bacillota; class Clostridia; order Oscillospirales; family CAG-272; genus RUG14199. The sequence goes on along the minus strand of CANRNZ010000029.1, from coordinate 14,444 downwards.
CATGTCCCCGAAGGGGGCACATCATTCGGCGACGCCGACATCATGGGAGACGCCACATCATTTGACCGATAGGGCAAACATCACTTAAAAAAGGCGATTGCTTTTGCAACCGCCTTTTTCTGGTGGAGACGTTGGGACTCGAACCCAAGACCTCTCGGATGTGAACCGAACGCTCTAACCGGCTGAGCTACGCCTCCGGATTGGTCGGAGTGACTGGATTTGAACCAGCGGCCTCTTGGTCCCGAACCAAGCGCTCTACCGAACTGAGCCACACCCCGATACTGAGAAAAAATATTTAATTTGTATAAACTTCTAAATGACTGCTCGGAGCGCTGCGCTTACGACACAAACATAGTCGTCTCGTCCGCGCGATACAAGCTTTGCGCCGAAAAGCCTTTTTGCACTTTAGCTTGTTTATTTTATCACAACGAAAACCCATTGTCAAGATGTTTTTGCTTTCAATTTTACGGTAGAAGTATAATAAAAGCGAACACGTCAAATTTGCAGAGAGAGTCGGCTTTGCAGACCTTTACTTTTTTTGCGAATCACTGCCCGCTGCCCGCTGTCCACTGTCCACTGACAACTGACAACTGACTACTGCCCGCTAAATACCGCTCTTGACATCGGGCGCTTTTTGAGTCGGCTGTCTTGAATTTGCGACAGCTGACCGCCAAGATGATATTTGGTGTTGCAAAACGCGGGATTTATGCTATAATAACCTCAGAAAGTCCCGTTTGTTTGATAGATGATTTCGTAGAACAGCCTCAGAAAGACAAAATACGATTCTCGGGGAGGAAACGATTTTTATGGCTTTCAAGATTGGATTTGCTTCAGAGCGTTCGGAGAACAAGCCGGGTGAGACTGCGCGCACCGCGCCGCAGCAGACCGCGACGCCGCGCAAGTCGGTGGCGCAGGTTTACTTCGCGGGGCGAAATACGACGCTTGCGTACTACAACGACCGGTTCGATCTGCATCGCGGCGACATGGTCTATGTGGAAGGCAAGCTGGAGGGAGTGCGCGGCTGCGTCACGGAGGTCAATTACAACTTCAAGATTAAGGTTTCCGACTACAAGCGTGTTATCGCGGTGGTGGACACGACCGTAAGCGGTCGGTTCTTTATGGCGGGCAGCCATTTCGTAACGTTCGACAGAGCGGCCTTACCGGCAAGCAAGGCGGTCGGTTGGTTCAAGGCGCCGGTAAAGGAGGAAGATGAGTTCGTCAGCGGCAGAGACGACACCGCATTCAATCTGCAGGAGCCGGGGAGTATGAATGTGAGCTCCGCCGTCGCAGATCGCGGTCGGGAGTACTTCATGGAGAACAAGGTCAAGTACGTTTGCGTCGACGGCGCTAAGGGTTACGCTATCGTCGAGGGCAGCGAAGCGTACGAAGTGGAGTTCGAATACAGGGACGGTCAGATCAGCGCCCTCACATGCTCCTGCTTTTGCAGTTATATATGCAAGCACGAATTCGCCGCTATGCTGCAGCTGCGGGAAACGCTGGAGCTGATTGAAAAGAACTACGCGGACGAATACGAGCGTACCGGCTACTTCGCAGCAGTGAGCAAGGGAACACTGTTCGCTTTCGCAGTCGACGGCAAGGAAACAGGCAGCCTCACGCTATAATAAACTGACACGCTCTCGGCGGCCAAACGGTTGTCGAGGGCTGTTTTTCGCGCTGTCAGTAGCGGTGACGGACACGTCATAGTAGTGCCCTTCGTTTACGGTATAACTGGATTTTGACGGAGCGGTTATAACGGTCTCGTATTTACCCGTACCCTCGTTATAGGTCAGGTTTTGCGATTGTCCGTTAATCAGCGCCGTCACTTTTGAGATGTTCGGCATTTAATTGACCTCCTAAAATTAAATTAATTTAACTGCATGAAAAAAGCGCCTCCCGCTTTCGCGGTTGACGCTTTATTATGTATAATGCACTAATCAACATTATAGGGCTGTGTAGGACGATTATTCAGCAATATCGGCATGGTATCTGCACATCTTGCACTTTCGCTGTTGCTCCTCGTTCCACTCTATGCCCTGCGGCAAACAAGTAGGCTTTATCATTCCATCGGCAACATCACACACGATAATGCAATCATCACCCGTTATTTCATCGCCCTTTACCGGGCAGGTTACCGTATCATTCATTGAAATACCTCCAAAATACTCTGCGTAAGCGGGTCAAAGTCTTTTTTACCGAAAGCCGTGTTGATAACGCCCTCATCATCGCTCACATACGTTGCACCATTCAAAGAATAGTAATTTGTATGATAACCGTCCCAGCGTTTTCGGGTTATGGAGCATTTAGCGTCTTTTATAAAAGCGCGTGCATCATCAATGGTGCAGCCGTGATGCGTCGCATGCTCATCCTTAAAGAACAAAGCATCCGGATCACTGGGCTTGGGGGGCACACGCACCGAACCGGCAACGCCTGTCGCTTTAATCGCCTTATAAGCCTTGTAATCAGCAGCAGTTGCCTCCGGCACCCTGCCTTTATACGTGTACAGCCCACAGAGCTCTTGATATGCGTCGTCGTCGTCATATTTCAACTCTTGAAAATCAGTAAAAGTTTTCGGCGCGTCGCTGCCCAACAGTTCACGGTATTTTTTCCACTGTTTTCGGTCGGCGCTTTCATTATAGTGCATTTTACGGGCTTTGTCAACAGCTCCTTCACCGTAAAGCTCGCCTTGCTTGGCCTTCCACTCATTGTACGTCATGTCACGCGGGACTTCGAAGCGCTTGCCGGTCTTAATATCCCTCGCGAACCGCTGCCCGCTGATAAAACCCCTCCGGCGCTTCGCGCCACCTCCCCTTTCAGGGGAGGCTCTGTTCACTGACAACTGACTGCTGATAAAACCCCACCGGCGCTTCGCGCCACCTCCCCTTTCAGGGGAGGCTCCGATCGCTGCCCACTGTCCACTGACCACTGCCCACTGACAACTGACTACTGCCCGATAAATACCGCTCTTGACATCGGGCGCGCTTTTTATTATACTGTAGACATAATACAAAGAGGGGGAGTTCAAAATGGCTCGAACGGCTGAATATCCCGATAAATTTCACCTGACGCCGGAGCAAAGTCTTTTTCTTGCCAAAAAAAGGTGGGACGAAAACGTATACTGCGGTATGCGCATGGAAAACAGAGCTGTAACATTTCCGCAGACCAAAACGATTTTAAACGGCGTAAACGTGCCGAACGTGCAGCTTGACGACATACAGGCAATACTCAATATGCGTGACGCGTGGCGGTATATTACGGATACGGTAAATGAGCCGCTGACCCTTGAATACATTTGCGCTCTTAACGGATTTATCGCGCGAAACGAAGCGCTCGAGTGGGGACGACTTCGCACCGGCTCTGTCGGGATATCCGGTACCGACTATATGCCGCCCGTGCCGACCTTTGACGGCGCAAAAAGAGATTTGGAGTCAATTCTCGGTTGTGCCGACGCAACAGATACGCAAAAGGCGCTCTCTGTTTTCCTGTGGTGCGCGAGAGGGCAGCTGTTTTGGGACGGAAACAAGCGCACCGGTATGAGCGCCGCAAACAAGCTTCTGATTTATGCCGGCGCGGGTATGCTGACCGTTACCGACAAGCATATGGAGCGCTTCAACACTCTGCTGCTCGACTACTATAACACCGGCGAGGGTGAGGCGCTGAAGCGTTTTCTGTACGATAACTGCATACAGGGTATTTCGGTATAGCCGTATATAATTCGGAAGGCTGCCGAAAATTGAATAAACATAATAAGGGGGAACCCTAAGGAATGGAAGATAAGATAACATCTCTTTTCGGAGTCGACGTTTTTAACGACAAGGTGATGAAGGAACGTCTGCCGAGCGAGGTCTACGAGAGGCTGAAAAAAACAATCGAGATGGGGAAAAGTCTCGACGTCTCGATGGCAAACGAGATTGCCTCGGTGATGAAGGAATGGGCTGTCGAAAACGGCGCGACCCACTATACCCACTGGTTCCAGCCGATGACGGGCATTACTGCCGAAAAGCACGACAGCTTCGTATTTCCGACGGAAAACGGCGGAGCCGTCACGGAGTTTTCGGGAAAGGAGCTCATAAAAGGGGAGCCCGACGCGTCGAGCTTTCCGAGCGGGGGGCTGAGAGCCACCTTTGAGGCGAGGGGATATACCGCGTGGGACGCGACGTCGTTCGCTTTTTTGCGCGACAACGTGTTGTGTATCCCGACGGCGTTCTGCTCGTTCGGCGGCGAGGCGCTCGACAAGAAAACGCCGCTTCTCCGCTCTATGGAGGCGCTGAACCGCGAGGCGCTGAGGATCCTGCGCCTTTTCGGCGACGACGCGACCCGCAGGGTCTTCCCGACCGTCGGCGCGGAGCAGGAGTACTTTCTCATTCGCGAGGCGGACTACATGAGGCGCCCCGACCTTAAATATACGGGAAGAACTCTTTTCGGCGCAAAGCCGCCGAAGGGTCAGCAGCTGAACGACCACTACTTCGGCTCCATAAAGCCGCCTGTCAAAGCCTTTATGAAGGACCTTGACGAGACGCTGTGGCGGCTCGGGGTCTGCGCGAAAACGGAGCACAACGAGGCGGCGCCCGCACAGCACGAGCTCGCGCCTTTGTTTTCGAACTGCAACATCGCCTGCGACCAGAACCAGATAATAATGGACATAATGAAAAGGGTCGCCTCGCGCCACGGACTTGTGTGCCTGCTCCACGAAAAGCCGTTCAAGGGAGTGAACGGCAGCGGCAAGCACGACAACTGGTCCCTTACGACGGACAGCGGCGAGAATCTTTTTGACCCCGGCGACACTCCGTCGTCAAACGCGCGGTTCCTCGTGTTTCTCGCGGCTCTTCTTGCCGCCGTCGACGACTATCAGGACCTTCTCAGAATCTCGGTCGCGACCGCGGGGAACGACCACAGGCTCGGCGCCGCCGAGGCGCCGCCCGCCGTTGTGTCTGTATTTCTCGGAGATGAGCTGACGGCGGTGCTTGACGCCATCGAAAAGGGCGATATGTACTGCGAGGGCGAAAGACCGGTCATGAGACTCGGCGTGCATACTCTTCCGAAGTTTCCGAAGGACACCTCCGACAGAAACAGGACGTCCCCGTTCGCCTTTACGGGGAACAAGTTTGAATTCAGAATGCCCGGCTCCTCGCTGTCTGTCGCAAGCCCCAATATAATGCTGAACGCCGCCGTGGCGGACGAGCTGTCCTCCTTTGCCGACAGGCTCGAGGGAGCGTCGGACTTGAACGCCGAGCTGAATCTGCTTATAAGGGACGTTATAAGGGAGCACAGGCGCATAATATACGGCGGAAACGGATATACCTCCGAGTGGCTCGAGGAGGCGGAGCGGCGCGGGCTTTCAAATTACAGAACGGTCGCCGACGCGATGCCGCATATGTGCGACGAAAAGAACGTGCGCATGTTTGAAAAGCACAAAATATTCACCGAGAAGGAGCTTCGCTCAAGGTGCGAGATACTCACCGAAAACTACGTCACCGTAATCGGCATCGAGGCGGCGACAATGGTCGAGATGATAAACCGCGAGATAATCCCCGCGGTGCAGAAATATCTCGGCATACTTACCGAGACGTATTCGAAAAAGAAGAGCGCGGGCTTTGACGAGTCGGTATACGCTCTTGAGAAAAGACTTATCGAAAATATATCGCGGGAGAACGAAAAACTGTGGCTCGCGTCGAGCGCGCTTTCATCCTCTCTTGCAACTCTGAAAACGATAGACGAGTACAGAACGGCGGCGAATTTCTGCCGCGACTCGGTAATACCCGCAATGGAGGAGGCAAGGAGCCACGCCGATATCCTCGAGGGGGAGACGGACAAGTCGCTGTGGCCATATCCGACGTACGGAGAGCTTCTTTTCGGCGTGAATTGAACAAAGAGCGTTTCCATTTTTTCGGATTTTTTCGAATATATTCGAATAGTTAATTTATAAAAATTTAAAAAACCGCGACAATTAAAATCGACGGAATTTACAAAAGCAAGGGAGTAACCTCGGATGAGAAATTTGATGAAAAATTTGAAGAAAAGTTTGAAAGACAATAAAAAAAGCAAAAACAGTAATACGGCGCGGATTTTAAAATACGCCGCGCTCCTTGGCGCATTCTGCGCCGCGCTCGCCCTTTTCTCGGCCTGCGGGAACGGCGAAAAAAGCGAGACGCCGGGCAGCATTGTCCCGATTGACGGAGATAAAATCACAGGCGTGTGGATTGTCGGCGGCGATGTCGAGGAAGGTAACGGGAAAGATATAAGCGAGGAGCGGCTCAGCGAGATAATTTCAGCGCACAACGCGGCAGCCGAGACAAAGGAGTACACAAAGATTTCCGAAAAGGACACCGAGGCGCGCGTCGTCCTGTTCTCGGAGCGCACCGACGGCGAAAAAAAGAGCACGACCAATTTTCTGATATCGTATATCGGCGACTATGAGTTCAGCGTCAGCGTCAGCTTCAGCGGGGGTGAGAAGTCGGAGTACGACATTGTCAGCAAGGAGCTCTTTAAGGCGCTGAACAAAAAAACAACCGGCGAGTCGACGGGAGAATAAATATATTTAATTTAATTTAATTTATTTAATTTATTTAATTTTTGAAGTTTAAAGGGGACTTGAGGTGAAACGTCTGCCGGAATACCCCGCCGAGGTCCGAGAAGTCCTGAGACGGCTGAACATGAGCGGCCATGAGGCATACGTTGTCGGCGGGTGCGTAAGGGATATGCTGCGCGGCATGGAGCCGCACGATTACGACGTCGCGTCGAGCGCCGAGCCGGGGGAGGTAAAGGAGATATTCTCTCGCCTTGGTACGGTGGACGTCGGAATACTCCACGGGACTGTGGGAGTTAAAACGGAGAGTGGGAGCATAGTCGAGGTGACCGCCTTTCGGCGCGACGGGACGTACTCCGATTTTCGACGTCCCGATTTTGTCACGTTTACAAAGAATATAGAGGACGACCTCTCAAGACGCGATTTCACAATAAACTCGATTGCCGCCGATATCGACGGGAATACAGTCGACCCGTTCGGCGGCGCGAATGATTTAAAAGCGCATCTGATAAGGTGCACGGGGGACGCCGAGCGCCGTTTTTCCGAGGACGCGCTCAGAATAATGCGCGCGCTCAGATTCGCCTCCATTCTTGATTTTAAAATCGAGGAGAGGACAAAAGAGGCGATACATGAAAAAAAAGAGCTGCTTTTGAAAATAGCGCCCGAAAGGGTGTTTTCCGAGCTGAAAAAAATGCTGTGCGGTAGGGGAGTTTTTCGCGTGCTCACGGAGTTTTCGGACGTCGTCTGCACGGTGATACCCGAGCTTTCCCCCTCCGTCGGATTTGAGCATAAGAGCAAATACCATATCTACGACGTGTATACTCATACCGCAAAGGCAATCGAGGCGTCGCCGCCGCAGCGCGGCGTCAGACTCGCGCTGCTGTTTCACGACTCGGGCAAGCCGTATTGCTTTACGGAAGAATGCGGAGTCCGCCACTTTAAAGGACACCCCGAGGCGAGCGAAAAAATAGCGGAAACGGCGCTGAGGCGGCTCAGGTGCGACAGTAAAACGTTAAACGAGATCGGATTTCTCTGTAAAATGCACGACATGACAATCGTCCCCGAGGAAAAGAGCGTGAGGCGGCTGATGTCGAAATACACGTTTGAGCAGATAGAAAAGCTCTGCGCGGTGAGAGAGGCGGACAGCGAGGCTCACTCGCCCGAATTTCGCGGGCGCGGGGAAGAGGCAAGGGAAATACTGAAAATCGCGGAAAGGATACAAAGCGAAAAGCAGTGCGTCTCGCGCGGGGACATGGAGGTAAACGGCAGGGACGTCATGGAGTTCGGCTTTTCGGGAGCCGAGGTAGGGAGAGTGCTTCAAATACTGCTTGACAAGGTAATTTCGGGCGAGGCAGAAAACGAGAGGGAGAGCCTTCTCGGGCTTATCGAAAAGATAAGGGAGGAAAGATAGCGCTCGGAATCGCACATACTTCATCACGAGGCACAGACCCACTACGAAAGTTTTCGCCCACCTCATCACGAGGCACAGACCCACTACGAAAGTTTTCGCCCACCTCATCACGAGGCACAGACCCACTACGAAAGTTTTGGTCAAGCTTTTTCAAAAGCTTGCGGGGTTCGGGGCGGCGCCCCGACTTTACGCGTTCTTTTTGCAAAGCTTTTTCTTGCGCTTCTGAGTCAAGAAAAAGCGTCTGTCGGTTCGCGCAAAGGAAAATCGCGGGGCGCTTATAATAAAAATTTCGGGGGTTTTCAGCCCCCGAGTTTTTGTACAGCGCGGTAAACGTATTCGTCTTATGTTCTTATGTTCTTATGTTCTTATATTCTTATTTATGTTCATTTGTTCATTAAATGCGCTTGCTTTAATCGGGATAACAAAATATAATAAAACACATAGTACCGCATTATATAAGGTGATACGGTGAGTAGAGCCGAAACGGATTTTATTATGACGTATGAAGCGAGGAACGAAAATGAAAACAATCGCAATCATTGACGACGACATTTATATCGGAGATATGCTGCGGGAAGTGCTGACGCGGGAGGGCTATTCGGTTCTCCGAGCCTATTCCGGCACGGAAGCGCTATATCTTCTCTCGCAAAACAAGCCCGATTTAGTCCTGCTGGATTTAATGCTGCCGGGACTGTCGGGCGAGGAGGTCCTGCCGCGCATTGAGGGCGTTCCCGTAATCGTCCTCAGCGCAAAAGTGGACGTGCGGGATAAGGTAGAGCTTTTACTGGGCGGCGCGGCGGATTACATGACGAAACCGTTCGACACAAATGAGCTGCTCGCGCGTATCACCGTTCAGCTGCGCAAAGCGGAACAGCATGAGGAATCCCGGTCTCTTTCCGTAGGCGATTTGGTTTTGGATACGACGTCGCTTTCGCTGACGGCGCGGGGACAGACTGTGAAGCTGACCCGAACAGAATACGCCATATTGAAACTGCTGATGATGAACCCGAAACAGGTCGTGTCAAAGGGCGCGCTGCTCGACAGAATCAGTCTCGATACGCCTGATTGTACGGAGCGTTCATTGAAACAGCACATCAGTAATTTGCGAAAAAAAGTGCATAGCGTCAGCGGCGTGGACTATATTGAAACAGTATGGGGAATCGGTTTCAGACTGGCGCAGGAAAATCCCGACGAAATCCCGACAAAATCTTAATAAAATCTTGACAAAATCTTGACGTTTTTCTTGACCGCTTTCTTGACTTTTGTGTTGTAGACTAAAGTCATCGAAGGAGGTAAAACAATATGAATTATGTTTTACAGACAAACAACCTGACAAAAAAATATAAACATTTCGGGGCATTGAACGGTCTTACCATGAATGTTCCGAAAGGCTCCATCTATGGATTTGTAGGAAAAAACGGCGCGGGAAAGACCACTCTGATTCGTATAATCTGCGGATTGCAGGAGGCGACCTCGGGCGATTTTACGCTGTACGGGATTCGAAGTGGCAGTAAAGACCTTCGCAAATCCCGCCGCCGCATGGGCGCGGTGGTGGAAACGGCGGCCGTCTACACTGACATGACAGCCGAGGAAAATCTGAAGTATCAATATCTGCTAATGGGGCTCCCGTCCTATAATGGTATTTTCGAGCTGCTGAAGCTGGTGGGACTGGAAAATACAGGGAAGAAAAAAGCGGGTAACTTTTCTCTGGGCATGAAACAGCGGCTCGGTATTGCGATTGCTTTAGCCGGCGATCCCGATTTTCTTGTTCTTGACGAACCGGTGAACGGACTCGACCCGCAGGGGATTGTAGAAATACGGGAGCTGATTTTGAAGCTGAACCGCGAGAGGCAAATTACAGTCCTGATTTCCAGCCATATTTTAGATGAGCTTTCCCGCCTTGCTACTCATTACGGCATCATCGACAGCGGTCGAATGGTAAAGGAAATCAGCGCGGAAGAGCTTGACGCCGCCTGCCGCAAGTGTACCCGTATGGAGGTGAGCGACGCCGCAGTGCTTGCCCGTGTTCTGGATTCCATGAATATAGAATATAAAATCATCTCCGATAATACCGCAGACGTATTTTCAAAGGTCAATGTTACGCAGTTGACCGCTGCTCTGGCAAAAGAAAACTGCGAAGTGTTGTCCATGCAGGAAAAGGACGAAAGTCTGGAGAGCTATTATATATCTTTAGTGGGAGGTGCTGACCATGCGTAAATGTTTATCCGCTGAAATTTATCGGTGCAGGCGCAGCCTCCTGTTTTGGCTGACGCTTTCTGCGTCAGTCCTTTCGGGCGTATTTTACGGCATTGTCACTGTGAGCGGCTCTTTTGATGGTGTGCTCTATTTTGAAGACGTGTTCGTCGTACCTTTTTTTGTTATTTTAGCCGCTTTTATTTCTCTGAATACGGGAAGAGAGTACACAGATAACACCATTCGCAATAAAATCATTACGGGAACATCCAAAACTGCCGTTCTGCTCTCCAAACTGGTCTTCGGCGTCGGAATCGGCGCTCTTTTCTGTGCCGCTTTTTTGGCGCCGTGCGCGATCATCCTGTCTTTCGGCGTTCTTTCTAAAATACCGGCAGCTGTGCTTTGCCTGACGGCACTCGGTTTTGTTTTGCTCTCGGTCGTTTGGGCCGTGCTGTTTACGGTCATCGGTATGCTGATTTCGGCAAAAGGCGTTGGCAGTATAATAAATTTTGTCTTAATTATCGCCGTCATGCTCCTTGCCTATCAGCTGGAATCCATCCTCGGGCAGCCGGAATTTATTACCACAACCGAATTTTCCGAGGTACAGATGACCCCGGAGGAGGTAAGGCAGATCCAAGAGGGAACATATACGGGGAACTATTCCCTTAAAACCGATGAAAACGGGCAGGTGACGTATTATAAAACCGTTTTCAGCGATGCACAGCAAACTCCTAATCCGAAATATGTAAAACAACCGTTCCGTGATATTCTGGTGCATTTTGACTCTATGCTCCCCAACGGTCAGATAAATGAATATGACACATGTCTGACCCACTTTACCTATCCGAAAGAGCAGAGGGGCGGCGCGCCGGGAACAGAGCCGATTGATGAGTACCCCCGCTTGAAAACCTTTCCGCTGTATTCCTGCTTTGACATTCTTCTTTTATCGGGCGTCGGTCTGCTGTTATTTCGCAAAAAAGAAATTCGATAAGGTGTTTTCATGGAACGTTTGCTGCTTTTCGTCGTCGGAATATTGTTTCTTATCATCTTTGTCCTTCTCGCAAAGATTTATTTTCTGCGCCGCTCCGCAAATGAGATTGCAGAAGCGTTCCGCGACCGATTGACGGAAGATACGAATACGCTCATTGACATTTCCTCCCGTGACCGCTATATGCGAAAGCTTGCCGCCGACGTTAATTCGCAGCTTTGTCTGCTCCGCGAGGAACGCCTGCATTACAGGCACGGCGATTTGGAGCTGAAAGAAGCCGTCACCAACATTTCCCATGATTTAAGAACCCCTCTGACGGCAATCAGCGGCTATCTTGATTTATTGGAAAGAGAAGAAAAAAGCGAAAACGCTCGGCGGTATCTCTCTCAAATTAAAAACAGGACGGAAGTATTAAAGAGTCTGACTGAGGAGCTGTTTTGCTACAGCGTCGTTGTCTCCTCTAAGGATTTGACCCCGGAGCATATAGATATTGTAAGGCTCCTTGAGGAAAACCTGCTGTCCTTCTATGCTGTTATGCGGGAAAAGGGCATACAGCCGGAAATCGAATTGCCGAAGGAACCGATTTTCCGTGAACTGGACGCGGGCGCGGTAACCCGTATCTTCTCAAATATCCTCGGCAATGCGATGAAATACTCTGACGGTGATTTATTCGTAAAGATGGATAAGGGCGGGTGTGTCACATTCGGCAATACTGCGCGCAATCTGACCGCGGTGACGGTCGGCAGGCTTTTTGACCGTTTCTACACGGTAGAAGCAAATCGCAACTCAACGGGACTCGGGCTGTCTATCGCGAAGCTTTTGACAGAGCGCATGGGTGGGAGTATCGGGGCAAGCTATAATCATGGGAAGCTTGAAATTAAGGTAAAATTTGCAGAATAACGTTTCATACATAAAGCTTTGACGGCGGACGGGAGATTAGTGGTCAGTGGGCAGTGGGCAGTGGTCAGTGGACAGTGGTCAGTGGTCAGTGGTCAGTGGTCAGTGCCTCCCCTGAAAGGGGAGGTGTCGGCTTCGCCGACGGAGGGGTTTAAAAGCTTTTTAGATAAAAATTTCGGCGGCTTTCAGCCCCCGAGTTTTTCTGAAACTAACTTGTATGACGCTTTTCTTTGACGCCGTCGGCCGGGAGAAAAGCTTCAAAAGAAACGCCATGTCTCGGGGCGCCGCCCCGAACCCTGCCACCTTTTGAAAAAGGTGGACGAAAACTTTCCGAACAAGTTCGTGCGAACCTTAAAAAGGCGCGCGAAAACTTTCGAAATGGGTCTGTGCGAACATAGTGCGAAAACTTTTGGGAAAAGTCTGTGCAAACTTTATCTTTTGCGCTCCGCCGCCTCTTTCGCCTTTTCGTAAATCGCCTTCGCGTCAAGCCCGAACAGCGACAAAAGCTCTTTCGCGGGGCCCGAACGCCCGAATACGTCCTTTACGCCGACCTTATAAACCGGCGTGGGGTACGTCTCGCCGAGATACTCCGCGACCGCGCTCCCAAGTCCGCCGATGACCGAGTGCTCCTCCGCCGTGACGATAGCGCCTGACTTTTTTGCCATTTTCAGCACAAGCTCCCCGTCGAGCGGCTTTATCGTCGCCATGTTGACGACCGCGGCGTCAATCCCCTCGCCGCTCAGCATTTCCGCGGCGGCAAGCGCCTCGGACACCTCAACGCCGTTCGCGATTATCGTAACGTCCGCGCCGTCCCTCAGCAGTACTCCCTTTCCTATCTCGAATTTGTAGTCGGCGGTGTGTACGTTCGGCACCGCCATTCTCCCGAACCTCATATACACCGGCCCGTTATACTTTATTGCCGCCTCGACGGCGCCGCGCGCCTCTATATCGTCCGCGGGGCATATGACCGTCATTCCGGGTATTACCCTCATCAGCGCAAAGTCCTCGCAGCACTGGTGAGTCGCGCCGTCCTCGCCGACCGTTATGCCGCCGTGCGTTGCTCCGATTTTAACGTTCAAGTGGGGATATCCCACCGAGTTTCTCACCTGCTCGTAGCTTCTGCCCGCCGCGAACATCGCAAACGACGACGCGAATGGGATTTTGCCCGAAAGGGCAAGCCCCGCCGCGACTCCGATCATATTATTTTCGGCAATGCCGCAGTCGAAAAATCTGTCCGGGTGCGCTTTTTTGAAAATTCCCGTCTTGGTTGCCGCCGCGAGGTCTGCGTCGAGAACTACGAGATTTTCATATTTGTCCCCAAGCTCGGCAAGAGCCTTGCCGTAGGATTCACGTGTTGCTGTTTTGTCTGCCATTTTCACTCTCCTCCTTTGCCCTTACGCGTTGAGCTCCGCGATTGCCGTTTTGTACTGCTCCTCGTTCGGAGCGGCTCCGTGCCAGCTCACCTGATTTTCCATAAAGGAAACGCCTTTCCCTTTTACGCTCCTTGCGATAATGACGGTGGGTCTGCCCTTGCACGCCCTTGCCGTATTGAACGCCGCCTCCAAGGACTCAAAGCTGTGAGCGTCGGCGTCTGTCACGTTCCAGCCGAACGCCTCGAACTTCTCGCGGTAGGGGGTCGGGTTCATGACCTCCTCGATTGGGCCGTCAATCTGGAGACCGTTCCAGTCGAGAACGAAGCAGAGGTTGTCGAGCTTGTAGTGAGCGGCGAACATTGCCGCCTCCCAGACCTGGCCCTCCTCGCTCTCGCCGTCTCCCATTACGGCGTATACGCGGCGCGGCGATTTATCAAGCTTTGCGGCGAGAGCCATTCCGCACGCGGCGGAAACGCCCTGACCGAGCGAGCCTGTCGTCATATCGACGCCGGGGGTTTTTTTAAGGTCGGGGTGACCTTGGAGGTAGCTGTCGCTCTTTCTGAACGTTTTAAGGTCCTCGACGGGGAAATACCCTCTGTGAGCGAGGACGGAATAGAGCGCGGGGGAGGTATGTCCTTTTGAGAGCACGAACCTGTCGCGCTCGGGGTCATCGGGCTTTGCGGGGTCTATATTCATCTCCTCGAAGTAGAGATACGTGAGTATGTCGGCGACGGAAAGAGAGCCGCCGGGGTGACCCGAGGATGCGGAGTAGACGGCGTCAATGATACCGACGCGGACATTTCTTGCTGTCTCTGTGAGGCAGCTAAGTTTTTTTTCTTCCATAAAAAAAGCAACCTTTCTTTCGCGCGCGATGGCGATGGAGTCATTCGGCGCAAATTATTTCGAGATTATTGTGTTGGGGCGCTTACTTCATCGCGAGGCACAGACCCAACACGAAAGTTTTCGCACGTTGTTCGCACTTATCCAACACAAAAGTTTTCGCGCGCCTTTTTCAAAAGGCGCCGGGGTCGAGGGGCAGAGCCCCCGTTTTTGGCGTTT
>CANRNZ010000028.1 GCA_947632135.1 uncultured Clostridia bacterium | reverse complement strand
CTTCAAAAGAAACGCCAATCGTCGGGGCGCCGCCCCGAACCCTGCCACCTTTTGAAAAAGGTGGACGAAAACTTTTGTATTGAGTCTGTGCGAACAACGTGCGAAAACTTTTGTGTTGGGTCAGTGCCTCGTGGTGAAGTGTTCTGCGTTTCAGCGACTTGCGCAAAATGCGCTGAACGCCTTGTGCGCGTTGTACAAGTCAAGCTTCGATATTATCTCAAACGGCGCGTGCATGCAGAGCACCGGCACGCCGATGTCTACTGTGTCTATATTGTATTTCGATATGTATTTCGCGACAGTCCCGCCGCCGCCCGCGTCGACCTTGCCGAGCTCCGCCGTCTGCCATACGACCTGCGCTCTGTCAAACACCGCTCTGACCTTGCCGAGAAATTCCGCGCCGCAGTCGTTTGTGTCGTACTTCCCGCGAGAGCCCGTATACTTCGCAAGCGCGACCCCGCAGGACGCCATTGCGGAATTGTTCTTTTCAAACACGTCGGAAAAACATGGGTCATATGCCGCCGCGACGTCGGCAGACAGGCATTCTGACGCGGCTCTGACCGCCCCCGGATTACTTCCGAAGGAGCGTGAAACAGAGTCGATAATATCTACCATAAGGCGGCACTGCATACCTGTAACCCCGTCGCTTCCCGTCTCCTCCTTATCGGCAAGGACGCACATTACGCTGTTTCTGCCGTCGAGGTTTTCAAGCATTGCGGTCAGCTCCGAATATGCGCATACCCTGTCGTCGTGTCCGTATGCGCCCATGAGGACTCTGTCAAATCCTACGTCGACGCTCTTTCCCTGCGGAACAAAGCACAGCTCGGCGCTTACAAGGTCGTCCTCGGTTATGCCGTAGCGGCGGTTTAATTCATACAGAAGATTGAGCTTGACCTTTTCGTCCACCTCGCAGACCTTCCCTTCCTCCATAAAGGGAGAGGCGCAGAGAACCGCGTTGAGTCCCTCTCCGGTGAACGCGCCGCCGAGGGTCTTTGTATCCTGCTCCTTTGCAAGATGAGGCAGCAAATCGGTAATACAGAACACGGGGTCGCCCTCGTCCTCGCCGACTGTTACGTTTACCCTCTCGCCGTTTTTCTTTATGACAACTCCGTGAAGGGCGAGTTTTATGGTTGCCCACTGATACTTTCTTATGCCGCCGTAATAATGCGTCTTTGCGTACGCGATGCCGCCGTCCTCATATATGGGGTGCTGTTTCAAATCGAGCCTCGGCGAGTCGATATGAGCCGCCATTATTTTAAAACCGTTCTCGACGCCGTCCGCGCCGATAGCGAAAGCTATGAGGCTCTTTCCTCGGTTGACGTAGTAAAGCCTGTCGCCCTGATACACCTGCATACCGAGAGTATAGGGCTTGAAGCCGTATGAATTCAGCATGTCTACCGTATATTCGACAGCCTCTCTCTCCGTTTTTGCGCTGTCGATAAAGACCGAATAGCCCTTTGCATATTCGAGAGCGAGGTCAAGCTCCGCGGCGCCCCCTTTTTCAAAGGCGCTCTTTTTTCTGTAAAAGAGCTTATCGCTCAGATTTTTTGCTTTTGAGTTTCCGATGTTTCCCGTGTTTTCCATACCGATTGAATTCCTCCGTTTTTGATTTATATATTAAGTTTTATATTTTGGCTGAGCATAATATGTATCTTTTTTTAATTTCAAATCATGAATCAAAGTAAAGCTCGCGGTATTTTGACATGAGATATTCGAGCCTCTCGGTATATTTCTCGGCGTCCTTATCGGGAATATCGCGGAGCCTTGGTTTTACGTTTTCCCCGATATCGGAAATATTTTCATCGGTGAGCCATTGAGACACCGTATCCTCTCCGACATACATCGCGGCAAACACCGAGCGCCATGTGCCGAGTTTAAGATACATCATCGAAAGGCGGTAGGTTCCGTACTTGATATTTGTCTCGGGGTCGTAGAGCATTCCCGCGTCGTAGCTGTCCATCAGCGCGCCGCCGTACTCGCCGAGAACCTCGGGCTTAAGCTGCATAAGTCCGATTTTGCCGCCGTCCGATAAAAGACTGCTGTCAAAGTCGCTTTCGTTTTTTATTACGGCATATACAACGTATTCGGGGACTCCGTATTCACCCGAATATTTTTCAACAAACTCGCTGTAATCTGTCGGATATTTTGATTTATCGACTCTCACGGATATTTTCTGATACGCGATGCCGACAATGACGGAAAGCGCCGCGATAACAATAATGACAAGACTTCTTACAGCCGCTTTTTTTATGTTCATTGTAACGTAATTCCCATTTTGCACAGTATATTTTTAAGCTTGGAAAGCAGCTCTTCTTTATCCGCAAACTCTCCGTTTGTCACGGTGAAGTCGCATCTTGACTCTATCTCCTCGCAGGAGAGCTGATTTGAAAGGCGAAGCGCCGCCTTGTCGCGGGATATCCCGTCTCGTTTCATAATTCGCGAAATACACGTTTCGTCGTCGGCGACGACGCCGAGCGTGAAGTCGCAGTACTTGTCAAAGCCGCTCTCAAACAGAACGGGCGCGTCAATCAGAACCGCCGACGTGTCGGATTCGGAGGCAAGACGGAGAGTCTCGGAAAGTATGTATCTGTGAGTTATTTCGTTCAGCGTCGAGAGCTTTTCCCTGTCCGAGAAAACGATTGCGGCAAGCCTTTTTCGATTCACGGCGTCACAGTCGAAAATTTCTTTTCCGAAAGCCCGGTAAAGCTCTGCGGCGCACTCGGACATTTTGCCGCCGCGGGGAGAGAGCAGGTCGTGATAGACGGCGTCGGTGTCTATATGAGTAATTCCGAGGGAGCAAATAAGCTTTGCGATATACCCCTTGCCGCTGCCGCTTCTGCCGCTGAGACCTATAATTTTTTTATTTTTATTTTTTGTGTCGGTAATATCTGCCGCAGTGTTATTTTCGTCCGGCGCGGCGTCCGTATTTTTGCCGAAAGCTTCTTCTGTTTTGGCTTTGGTTTTGGTTTTCAACGTTTTCAAAAGTAATTCACTCTCTCTTCTCTTTGCGAGTTGTCGGAGCGATATGCCGCCTCGATTACGCATTCCGCGCGCGCCGCGTCGTAAAACGACGGGGTAAATTCCGTTTTGTCGCTGACGCACCGCAGAAATGAGTGCATTGAACCGAGCTGTCCGCGAAGCCAGCCGACAGGCGCCTTTTGCCCCGGAAAACCCGAGGACGGCGAAGGATATCTGCCTACGCATTCTATTTTCGTAAACCCCGTTTTCATGCCGTTTTCAGAGGAGTCGTAGTACAGCAGCCAGTTCGGCTCCATGAGGGAAAATCGGAGCGCGCCGCGCTCGCCGTAAATCTCAAACGAAAAATCGTCGTTTGTTCCCGCGTGAATCTTGCTGACGCATATCTGCCCGACAGCGCCGCTATCAAGGGTTGCCGTCATATAAAAGGCCTCGTCGGCGTTTGTTATTTTATATTCACCGCCGTCGCGGGAGAGCCGCTTTGGGAATGCAATCTGGCTTTTTCCCGAAACATGGGAAATATTTCCGCAAAGATACAAGGCAAGGTCCGCCGCGTGTGAGCCGAGGTCGACAAGAACCCCGCCGCCGCAGATGTTTTTGTCCTGCTTCCAGCCTGTTGCATACGGAGTGAGCGCGCTGCTGTGAAGAAATGAGATGTTAAAGGATAAGATTCTCCCGAGCGCGCCGTCATTTATAAGCTCCTTTGCCCGAACGACGGGGAGAAGAAACCTCGTGTTGAAAACCACACCGCATACGCTTTTGCCTTTTTTCGCCAAGCTGCATATTTCAACGGAGCTGTCCCTGAATCCCGTAAGGGGCTTTTCGCAGTATATATTCTTTCCGCACTCGAGCGCCGCTTTCAAAAAATCATAGTGGTAAACATTCGGCGCGCATATGTCGACAACGTCGACCTCGGGGGAGCGTATCAGCTCCTCGGGAGACGAAAAGGCTCTTTTAAACCCGTATCCCTCGGCATATGCCGCGGCGCTCTCGGCGCTTGACGCGGCGACTCCGTACAGCACGGGGTCAAAGTCTATATCGTTGTAAAAATATTTTAAGTTCTCAACGGAAAACGCGTGGACTTTTCCCATATTGCCGAATCCGATTATTCCTATGTTCATATGCCGTATGCCTGTTTGCCTGTCCGCAAAAAGCGTCCTCCGTTTTTACTTTAAATTATAAATTTTATAAATTTTGAAATGCGGCGGGCGCGCTTCGCCGTCCGTTTAATTCTTTATCGGTTTATTTTACCACATCAAATAAAAATTTGCAATATATTATATAATATATTTGCCGCTTTAAGACAGCCCTTGGATAAGACATAATTAAAAAAGTCCGAAACGGGCGTTATTTTACCGTTTGACAATTTTGACTATTTTGCATGTTTATCAGAATTATCGGAAGAGGCGAAAGTGAAAGAAGAGAAATCGAAATACACAAAACGCATATTATAATCTGTCATTTCTCTGTCGGAATGTTCGTTTTTGAATTTGTTTATCATCATTTTTTCGCACAAAACGAAGTTGTCGGGGAATGCGGCGTCAAATATTCTGACTGTCTCGAACATGCCGTCCGCGCTCTCGCTGATAAACGATACGTCGCATTTTCTGTCGAAGAAGCCGCCGCTTGAAAATTTCTTTTCAAATACCAACCGAGAGCTGCCGCGCGGGGAGACAAGCATCGCGCTCGGCGCGCCGTCGGGCGATAAAACCGAAAAAATATTTTTTGTATATGCCCAGATTCTGCCGTCGTCCGATACTGTTTTTCTTATTTCGATGCTTTTTATGTTATTGCAGAATAATTTTAAAATCGCCTTTTCGCTTATCTTATTTTCCGCGCGCGGCGTTCTCTCGTCCTCTTTGCCGTATGACGAC
Organism: uncultured Clostridia bacterium; assembly: GCA_947632135.1. Taxonomy (GTDB): domain Bacteria; phylum Bacillota; class Clostridia; order Oscillospirales; family CAG-272; genus RUG14199. The sequence continues at coordinate 13,002 of CANRNZ010000028.1, read as the reverse complement.
TCGGGGTTCTTTAAATTTTCCCCGCGCGGCGCGGCGTCCTCGGCACAGTATGAGTCGTATATTTTTTCGCAGACGGCAAAAAAAGAGTTTTTGTCGCGGACTCTACCGTATGTGAAAATGTTTTTTACATCTGACAAAATATCTTTCGACTTGTTATCGTAAAAATTGTTTTCCACATATGACAATATTCGCGACATTTTATATTTTGCAACGCTTTCTGCATTTGTATAATATAAATCGTTTCGAATCCTTTCGATAATCGACAGCGCGTTTTCGGCGTTTTCGGAAAAAGACAGCTCCCGAAAATCTATAGCAAGCTTTGTCCACCTGTCGTTTTCTTTTTCGCCGCTTGCCGAATTTTGATGATAAATATAAAGAAAAACAAAGAAAAGAGCGAGTGCCGCTGAAAGAATGGAGAATACCGACTTTTTTATTTTTCCTGTTTTATAGTTTTTCGTGTCATTTTCACCGTGTTTTATACAGTTTCTCATGTTGTGTTTTTACATCTTTTGCCAATTTTCTTGTTTTAAAATCTATTTTTATTTATTTTTTGCGAGAAAAAGACGAAATAAACTGTAACATTGACGTCAAAAAAAACAGCTTTTGACACTTTTGACACTTTTAATATTTGACAATTCAATCGTGTTTTGTTATACTATATTACACTTATAATTATTTTAAATAATTAAATCAAAAGGGGCGGCGGTTTTGACGTATGGAAATTTTTCCGACACTGTATAAAAACGAAAAACTGAAAAAGACCGTCGCTCTCGATATACTCTCGGCCGCCGCCTCCCACGCTTATATTTTCGAGGGCCCGCGCGGCAGCGGAAAACACACCGCGGCTTATCTTTGCGCTGCGTCTCTCCTTTGCGAGAACAGAGGCAAAGCGGAGCGCCTTCCCTGCGGTGTTTGCCCGTCGTGCAAAAAGGTGCTCTCGGGCGAGTGTACCGACGTTATTGTTCTCGGGCGAGACGGGGCGGCGACAATCGGCGTTGACGCTGTGAGACGCTCTGTAAAGGAATCTCTTTGGTTTGCGCCGAATGAAATGGAGTACAAGATATATATAATAGAGGACGCGGACAAAATGACCGCGCAGGCTCAGAACGCGCTTTTAATCCCTCTCGAGGAGGCGCCGTCGTTCGCGGTTTTCTTTCTTCTCTGCCGCGATTCTCTCGCAATTCTCGAAACGGTAAGAAGCCGCGCGCCGATAATACGTATGGAGATTTTTTCAAACGACGCGACAGCGGAATATCTGATGCGCAGCCGCTCGATAGACGCCCCCGCCGCGCGCACCGCCGCCGCAAGCTCAAACGGCTGTATCGGGCAGGCGCTCGAATATCTCGGCGACGCCGACGGACAGGACGCAAAAAGAAGGGACGCAGTCTCTGCTGTCGTGCGCGAGCTTTGCGTCGGAAACGCCGTATCAAGGATAAAAGCATTCGAGAGCTTTCCCGACTCAAGAGCCGAGACGGCGGAGTGGCTCGGGCTTGTAAAAACCGCCCTCAGAGATTTACTGTGCGATAAAAAATCAAACGATGCTGAGATGTTTTTCTACAGCGACGTAAATGAAGCGCACGCCGTTTCGTCAAAGGTCAGCGTGAGGCGGCTTTGCGAGCTGTGGGACGCGCTGTCGGGCGCAGAGGAGGACATAAGCGCCAACGCCTCGGTGCGCTCGGTGCTTTTACTCCTGTGTACGAGATAAAAAGCGATAATAGCCCGAAATAATCGAAAAAATTATTTTCGGCTGTAAAAATTTTAAAAATAAAAAATAATAGATATCTAAAATTCTACCGTTATCGAGGTGTTTAATAAATGGGTGAAAAAGAACGCAATGTTTACAACAGAGAGGAGCTTATGGAGGCTATCGCCGACGCGCGCCTTGAGGGAGTGGAAATAAAAGAGGCGTCGGACGAGGTGAATATAGTCGGGGTGAGATTCAACGGCGCGGGGAAAATATATTATTTCGACCCGAACGGCATTACATGTCATGTGGGGGAGCACGTCGTTGTCGATACGGCAAGAGGCTCGGAGCTCGGCGTCGTCGCGATGGAAAACAAAAACGTAAAGACGTCGGAAATAGTTCTCCCACTGAGGTGCGTGGAGCGAATCGCGACTGCGGACGACACGGAGAGATATGAGCAGAACCTTGTTCTCGCAAAGGAGGCTTTCCGCCTTTGCCGCGAGAAGATACGCGAGCACGGGCTTAATATGAAGCTTATCGACGCAAAGTACACCTTTGACAACACAAAGCTGATATTCAACTTCTCCGCCGAAAAGCGAATCGACTTCAGAGAGCTTGTAAAGGACCTCGCGTCTGTCTTTAAGACGAGAATAGAGCTGAGGCAAATAGGAATCAGGGACGAGGCTAAAATAATGGGCGGGCTCGGGCCGTGCGGACGTCCCTTCTGCTGCTCCACGTTTCTATCGGATTTCGCGCAGGTGTCGATTAAAATGGCAAAGGAGCAGAGCCTTTCGCTCAATTCCTCAAAGATTTCGGGAACCTGCGGACGGCTTATGTGCTGTCTGCGCTTCGAGCATGACGTTTACGAGGAGGAGCTGAAAAACATGCCGCCCGTCGACGCCGAGGTGGAGACTCCCGACGGGGTTGGATGCGTAACGGAGATTAGCCCGCTTACACATCTTGTAAAGGTGAAATTCAGCGACAAAAATGACACCGTTACATTCAAGACCTACGACAGGGACGACGTGAAAAGAGTTTGAGAATTTAAATACCTATATAAAGCATAATAAAAACATATAAAACAAGTCCGAAATAAATTATAAATACCGAAATTGTTAATTTTTTCGAAAAAACTATTGCAATCGCGTTATTTTGTGGTACAATAAATTTAATAAACTCACAGGAGGTACATAAAAATGGCATATAAAATCACAGACGAGTGCATCAGCTGCGGCGCTTGTGCCGATGGTTGTCCCGTATCCTGCATTTCCGAAGGCGACGGAAAGTACGTTATCAACGCCGACGAGTGCATCGAGTGCGGTGCCTGCGCGGAAACATGCCCTGTCGGCGCGCCTGTTGCCGAGTAAGCAGTAATATTCCGCATTGACATGTCGTTTGCGGCGCGGCAGCGCGACGCAGCATGACATGAGGGAAACGTAAAATGTTCGGCGGCGGAGCTATGCTCCGCCGTTTCAACTATTATTTTCGGTATTTTCGTTATTTTAGTATTTCCCTTATGCCGAAATAACCGTGAATCGAAATTCAGATAAAAAATCAAAGAACAAATCTAAAAAATTATAAAAATATTGAAATATAGAAATATATAGAAATATATAAAAATATATAGAAATGAAAATTGAGCTGTCAGACGGCGAGAGACTTGACCGTATAAACGAAAACCTTGTTATAATACAGAGAAAGCATGGGCTCACCTTCGGCACCGACTCCTATCTACTTGCCGCTTTCGCGAAAAAAAAGACACGCGAGGCGGCAGCGGATTTCGGCAGCGGCACGGGAGTTGCGTCCCTGCTTTGCGCCGCGCGCGGAAAATACAAAAAAATATACGCCCTTGAAATTCAAAGAGAATTTTTTGAGCTGTCGAAAAGAAACGCCGCGGTGAACGGTCTTGACGGAGTTATTTCCCCAGTTTGCTGCGATATACGAAATGCAAAAAGTTATATTGCTCAAGGCAGTCTCGGCGCGGTTATATCAAATCCCCCGTACATGCCGAAAATGAGCGGCGCCGAGTCGAGCCACGGCGAAATGAATAGCGCAAGAAGAGAGGAAAACGGAACTGTCGCCGACTTCTGTATGTCCGCCGCAGCCCTTTTGAGACACGGCGGAATTTTTACAGTCGTATACAGACCCGAAAGGCTCGCGGAGCTGTTCTTCGCGCTGAAGGGCTCCTCGCTTGAGCCGAAGCGTCTCGTTTTTGTATATCCCGACGAAAAAAGCCCGCCTTGCCTTGCGCTTGTCGAGTCAAAAAAAGGAGCCGCGCCTTCTCTAAGGGTCGCGCGTCCGCTTATAATTTACAGCGAGCCGGGAAGAAAAAAGGACAGGCGCTATACCGAGGATATGGACAGAGTTTACGACGAATTTTCACTTGATTTTCTTTTTTAATGCATTTAATGCAAAGGTCAAAGAAGCAAGGATTGAGCGTATTTATATAACGTAAAAGTTTAAGTCGGGCAAGCGGCACGTATAAATTTTTAATGCTAAACTGCATCGGACGGTACGAAATGAGCAATTCCAAGAAAAATACTTCCGAAAATATTTCGAATAAAAATTCGGATAATATTTCGGAAAAAAATTCGAATAATATATCGGAAAATGATTTCAAAGCAAAAGAGAAAAACGCGGTGCTCGGCGGGACTCTCTATCTTGTAGCAACCCCTATAGGGAATCTTGCCGACATATCGGAGAGGGCTCTGAAGGTTCTGAGAGAGGTCGATTTTGTCGCCGCGGAGGATACGAGAAATTCGGGACAGCTTTTATCGAGATACGGCATATCTAAGCCGATGATAAGCTATTTTGAGCACAACAGGCGAAGTCACGGAGAGATAATAGCCGCAAGGCTCGAAGCGGGCGAGAGCTGCGCTCTTGTGACCGACGCGGGGACCCCCGCCGTAAGCGACCCCGGAGAGGATATTGTAAGGCTCTGCGCCGAAAGAGGGATACCCGTAACGTCGATTCCCGGAGCCTCGGCGTCTATTACGGCGCTCACCCTCTCGGCTCTTCCGACGCGCCGCTTCGCATTCGAGGGCTTTCTTCCGACAAACAAGGCGGAGCGCCGTGAGCGCATATCCGAATTATCTCTCGAAAAGCGCACGGTTATATTTTACGAGGCGCCGCACAGACTGCGCGGGACGCTTTCGGAGCTCGCGTCAGCCCTCGGCTCCGACAGACACGTGACGCTCTGCCGAGAGCTGACAAAGCTGAACGAGGAAATAGAGCGCTTTGAGTCACTCGACGACGCCGCCGCGGCGTACAGCGAGAAAGCGCCGAGGGGCGAATATGTTATAGTTCTCGAGGGATGCAAAAAAAGCGCCACGACGCGTGACTTCCCGGAGGACATTCTCTCTCATATGGAGCTTTACGTTTCGGGAGGAATGAAAAAAATGGACGCGATAAAGGCGTGCGCCGCCGACCGCGGGATATCGAAAAGCGAGGCTTACGAGCTTGTTCTGAGAGCCGAAAAAGGCTCGACCATGACGAAATGCAGCGCCGAGAAAAATTAAAAAAGCGAAAAAAGCAAAAACTCGATGAAATACAGATTAGGCAGAGCCGAGTCGCCTCTTTTTAATATTGCGGCTTTGACAAAAGCAAAAAAATAATTTAAAGTATTGTCTTGACAGGATATTTTTGGTATACTTATATTATATTACTCAGCTGTATTAGCTCACAACGACGCATGATAAATGCAGACAGGAGATAACGGAATATATGTGCAAAAAATGCGAAAGCGGAAAAAAAGAAAAATTTTATATAACGACAGCGATTCCCTACGCGTCTCAAAAGCCCCATTTCGGGAACACCTATGAGGTCATAATGACAGACGCCGTCGCGCGGTACAAAAGACAGCGCGGATACGACGTGTTTTTTCTGACGGGAACAGATGAGCACGGTCAGAAGATAGAGGAAAAGGCCGCCGAGGCGGGTATTACCCCGAAGGAATATGCCGACGGGGTCGTCGGGGAAATAAAGGGCGTATGGAACAAGATGAACACGACATACGACAAGTTCATAAGAACGACCGACGACTATCACGAAAGGGCTGTCCGCCATATTTTTCAAAAGCTGTACGACAAGGGCGACATATACAAAAGCGAATACGAGGGGTGGTACTGCACTCCCGACGAGTCCTTCTTTACCGACTCTCAGGTAGTCGACGGGAAATGCCCCGAATGCGGGCGTCCCGTTGAAAGGGCGAAGGAGGAGGCTTACTTCTTTAAAATGAAAAAGTACGCTCCGAGGCTTATAGAGTATATGAACGAACACCCCGACTTTATTTTGCCCGAGCTGAGAAAAAAAGAAATGCTTAATAACTTTCTTCTCTCAGAGGACGGGCTTCAGGATCTTTGCGTGACAAGAAGCTCCTTCAAGTGGGGTATTCCTGTCCCATTTGATTCAAAGCACGTAATATATGTGTGGATAGACGCTCTGTCAAACTATATAACGGCGCTCGGCTACGACCCCGAAAATGAGACCCAACCCGAGCTGTTTAATAAAAACTGGCCCTGCGACTGCCATGTGATTGGTAAGGACATCATGCGCTTTCACAGCATATACTGGCCGATTCTTTTGATGGCTCTCGATTTGCCGCTTCCTAAGACAATATTCGGACACCCGTGGTTTAACCGCGGGCAGGACAAGATGAGCAAGTCAAGGCAAAACGTGATATACGCCGACGACCTTGCGCGCTTTTTCGGCGTCGACGGGGTAAGATACTATGCCCTCGCGGAAATGCCGTATGCGAGCGACGGCTCGATAACGTACGATTCTGTTATCGCAAGGTACAACAACGACCTTGCAAATATTCTCGGAAACCTTGTAAAGAGGACTGTCGACATGTGCCGCAAATATTTTGCGGGTAAAGTACCGACGCCGCACGACGACGAGGGTAGCGACTCTGAGCTGAAGGGGCTGTGTGAAAAAACGGTCTCGTCTTTTAAAGAAAAAATGGACTCGTACCGAATTGCGGACGCGATTTCGGACGTTATGGCGCTCCTTCGCCGCGCGAACAAGTATATCGACGAGACGACGCCGTGGGTTCTCGCAAAGGAGGCCTCCTGCCGTGAGAGACTTGAGAGCGTTATATACAATCTGCTCGAGGTCATAAGAACGGGAGCGGTACTTCTCTGCCCTATAATTCCCGACGCGTGCGAGAAAATATTCAGCCAGCTCGGGACGGACAAGGTATCCTATGAGACTGTCGAAAACGGCTTCGGCGCGCTTGAGGCGGGAAAAGAGGTCGGGGAGTCATTCGTTATTTTCTCGAGAGTCGATGAGAAAAAGATACTCGACGAGCTTGACGGCGACGCCAAGGCGGCGCGAAGCAATGAAAATGCAAAAACGGACAATAAAGAAAAAGAAGAAAAAGAAGTAAAAGAGGCAAAAGAAGAAAAAGGCGACGCCGACGAAAAATGCGTCACGGCAGAGCATGAAATCGGAATCGAGACGTTTTCGTCGGTGGAGCTGAGATGCGCCGAGGTTCTCGAATGCGAAAAGGTAAAGAAATCGAAAAAGCTTTTGAAGTTAAAGCTCAATCTCGGATATGAGGTGCGCGAGGTGGTGTCGGGCATTGCGGAGTTCTATGAGCCGAGCAGCCTTGTCGGCAAGAAGGTTGTTGTCGTCGCAAATCTGAAGCCCGCCGTCCTTTGTGGAGTTGAGAGCCGCGGAATGATACTCGCCTCGGGTGAAAAGGACGTCAGAGTAGTATTTCTCTCCGACGACGTCGCGCCGGGCGAGAGAATAAGGTGAGCGCCGAATGGTACTGTTTGACTCTCACGCGCACTATGACGACAAGCGCTTTGACGAGGAGTTTGAAGGCGGGAGCGAGAGAGCCATTGCCCTCTCGTTTGAAAAAGGAATTTGCGGGATAATAAACGTATCGACGAACCTTGAAAACGCAGAAACGACAATCGCGCTGTCCGAAAAATACGACAGAATCTATGCCGCCGTAGGATATCACCCCGAGGACGCGGGATATTTGGACGAGCGCGAAATTGATGCGGCGCTTGAAAAGTGCGAGACGCTCCTGTCGCGCAAAAAGGTCGTCGCCGTCGGGGAAATTGGGCTTGACTACCACTACGACGCGTCGGACGAAACAAAGAAAAGGCAGAAATACTTTTTTGAGCGGCAGCTCGAATGCGCCGCGAGTCATTCCCTGCCCGCCATAGTTCACGACAGGGACGCGCATGGGGACGCTCTTGAAATCGTAAAGCGCTGCGTCAAAAAAAGCGGTGTGACTGGAGTTTTTCACAGCTTCAGCGGGAGCGCCGAGACTGCGCGCGAGCTTCTTTCTCTCGGGTGGTATATTTCATTCGGCGGACCGGTGAGCTACAAGAACGCCGCAAGCGTGAAAAGGGCCGCGGCATCTGTTCCCCTTGACAGAATCCTTATTGAAACAGACGCGCCGTATCTTCCGCCCGTTCCCCACCGCGGCGAGATAAACTACTCGGCGTATATGTTTGACACCTTAAAGGCTCTCTCCGACGCCATGGGATATGACGAAGAGACTGTCGCGGCGGCGACGGTCGAAAATACTAAAAGGCTTTTCGGTGTTTGACGCGTACACGACTCGAAAATTTAAATTTTTTGATGTGTTAAACACTTAATACCAAAAATACCACGCAGTGAAAAACAAAACCGAACGGCGGGTTTTTAATCCGAGCGTTCGGTTTTTTATTGTCTTTATTTTTTCCGATAAATAAGATAATTATAAGTTAATTATAATTAAGCTTACTTTTCCAAGGTCAGCTGTTTTCTGCTTTTGTATTTTTTTATGACGGCGTTGACTATAATTACGGCGAGGACGGCGTCAACGATTCCTATTACCATTCCCGCAAGGACGTCGGTCGGATAGTGAATGTACAAATAAAGTCTCGAAAGAGCGACAAGGACGGCGAGGACAAGAGCGGGTATTCCCCACTTTTTATTTTGGGAGAATATAACGCACGCGCCCTCAAAGCACGCGACGGTGTGCCCTGACGGGAAAGAGAAATCGGTCGGTCTTGAAACGAGGACGTCTATCGTAAAGCCGAGCGACTCCTTCAAATCGTAGGGACGTATTCTTGCGACGAGGGGCTTTACCGCGATATTGCATATGAGAAGCCCGAGCACGAGAGCGACTCCGATCATCGCGCCTGTTTTTCTCGTTTTTTTAAATATGAGAAGTATCAGCGCGAGGGCTATCCAAAAGATTCCGCCGTCCCCGAAGTGGGTTATAAACGAGAAAAATCCGTTTAAAAACGGGCATCTCAGATTATTGTAGATATAATCGAGTATTGAAATATCAGTCTGCGTTATTATATTCAAAAGGCGCCTCCGCATTTATTTTTTATTATTTTTTAAAGCTTACCGATTCAGTTATTATGGCTGTCGTAAATAAGAAACGTACCGCCGACATCTCTCAGGTAAAACGTCTCGTCGAAGTTTTCCTCATACGTTGTGCCGTAGCCGTAAAGAACGTGCTTGAATTTTACGCGGCACGAAACTACCCCGCCGCCGTAGCTGTAGCACTCCGTTACCTGCGGCGACTCGGTGCTGTATCCGTTGTGGTCGACGACCCATCTTGTATCGGTCGACCTGAGATTTGCATACAACTCGGAGGTTTGGTCCATATATTTTGCGGCAAGCCCGAGAGGCTCGTCGCTTTGGAGATATGCGGCAATATAAACCGCGGCGTCAAGGACGTTTTTTGAAAAATCCTCGTCGGGCGTCATATACGCCGGCGACACAGTATAGAAAATTCCGCTTTCGTCGCACGTTATATTCGGTATTTCCTCAAAGCCGTCTCTTTTTGCCGTTACCCTCGGAGAGCCGAAAATTCCGTCAAGAGTGTATGTGACGTACCGTATTCCGACAGCGTCGCCGTACATATGGCGGCAGCTCTCGTCGTCTCTTATTTCGCCGTCGGTGTTTTTGTCCGTCAGAAGGTATCCGTTGACATATACGCTGTAGCCGACGGGCGCGTCGATACTGACGACGGACGAGCCGCCGATTGTAAGGGTTATGTCGGAGAGCTCATACGGGGGAAAGCGCTCCGCGTTGCCGACGACGGGGGAAAGCTTAACGGCGGCAATTTTCAAATCATCCGATACGACGCTGTAGGATACTGTGCCGTCGTCGTTATCGTTCCCCGTTTGATAGTACGCTATGTTGTCGGAGTCAATAACGGTGTCAAGATAACTCAGGACGTCCGATATCGACGAATATTCGGGTACGCTGTAGCCCGATTTTAATAGAAGAGGGCGCTTGTCGTCAGTCAGGAAATACTCGCTCATCACCTCATCCATTTTATGAAACGGACGGGTGCTTTCGTAATTTTCGAGAAACGAGTAAAAGAAGCTGAGAACGCACAAAATCGCGGCAAGAAAGAGCACCGTCAAAACGGTATATACAATGTAAAAGGAGGAGACACGTTTTTTCAAAGCTTACCCCTCCCTTGACACGAGAAAATATGTCGGAATGAGTCTCGGGCTGACAAACGCCTTGTATTTATTGACGAGCCCTCTCTCCTGATAGCTGTCAAGCTCGACGTCCTTAAAGTCCTTATATATATTAAAATAATTTTCCCTGTACATCATTGCGGACGAGCCGCCGTCGAGCATTGCGGCTCTGACCGCCGAGAATTTTACCATAATATCAATCATGTCGTTGTGCGTCGCGCCGAGAGACGACGCGGAGCGCCCGTCCGTTACGACCATTATGACTGTTTTGTCCTCTCTCTGACCTATAGCGCACCTTTGAGCCGTACCTGTGTTGGAGCCCGCGTAGTGGAGGCTGACGTTCCCGTTATCGGAATCAATAAGGACGTTCCCGTTCTGAAAGGAGACGGCATCCCTGATACCGAGAGATTCTGCCTCGGAGTATGACATCGACTCGGAGACGACAAGGCGGTCGGATGAGTCAAAGCCTATAAAAGTCCTTCTCAGCGACTCGTTCCAGACGCATTCTCCTTTTGAATATGTAAGCCCCATCGGATGCGCGCCTGTACCCATTCCGCCGCCGTCGAGAAATTCACCGCCGTTTATACCCGCGACGGCGTCATATTTTGCGATTATATCGTAAATATTCATACCCTGCACGGCGCTTTGAAAATAATCCGACGAAACGCCGACAAAAACTCTCGACGGGTCCTTTATAAGCATGACGTATGCCTTGAAGGTGCTGCCGTTATATGTCAGAAGCTGTATGCCGTCGTCGGAGCCCTCCCACTCGTCCTTTTCCTTATCGTCCTTTGAGACGTCGGGAGAATGGAGCGCGGCGTATTCCTCGGCGCTCATGACGTCGACTGTCACCTTGTCGCTCTTTTCGCATATTTCGTTTATCGTTTCATCGTCAAGGAAAAGAGAGGGGAGCCACTTTGTGGCGCTCGCCTGCTTTGCCGAGAGGACAAGCATATCGCGCACCGTTGCGCTCGGTCCCTTTGCAATAACAAGTCCCGTCATGTAAAGAGCGAAGAGCGCGAGAAAAACAAATGTAAAAAAGGAGAGAAAGATTCTGAAAACGACGCGTCCCGCCGTGAGCCTTCCGTCTTTTTTTGACTTGCGGGAGCGTTTCGTCTTACGCTTTCCGTATTCTTCGAATTCTTCGAATTCTTCGGATTCTTCGGATTCCTCTGTTTCTTCCGATTCTTCCGTTTCTTTCGTTTCTTTATATTTCTCGCTTATTTTCTCAAGCGGGAGATATTCGGTATCGTGAAATTCTTCGTCCCGCTCATTTGCATTTTCTTCCTTCTCGTTTATACCGCTTTGCGCTTCTTTTGCTTCATATTCGTTTATTTTATTCATCAAATTAAATCAAAATCCTTATTCAGTCATTTCGTATGGTCATTTCAAATAGTCGGGCAGAAATTCCGAGGATATCGTGCTTGTAACGTATCCTTTAAGAGTCGCAAGGTCGATTGAGTGGCTGTAGTACGTTCTCACCCCGTGGCTTTGCGCCATCTCCTCCGTGTAATCTCTTAAAAAATACACCTTGTTGTTATAGAAATTCGAGGGAAAATGAAAGACTGTCGGCTCGAACACCGCGTTTTCGCATACCGCGTGCGAATCGCCGCTCTTTACTATGTCAAACGAAATAAATCCGCCGACCATATTGTAAGAATACGCCTGCTCCGCCGCAAAGTTCCCGAGAGAGTAAACGCAGAGAGTTTCGTTTCCGCCCTCTCCCTTTATCCACTCAATAGGCTGGATAACGTGGGGGTGATGTCCTATTATAACGTCGACTCCCGCGTCGGAGAGCTGCTTTGCGTAATCCTTCTGCTTCTCGTTAGGCGTAAAAGAACCCTCATCGCCCCAATGGACGGAGGCTATAATAAAATCGCATTTGTCCTTTACGCTGTTTACCTGCGCCTTGAAATCTGCTTCGGAAAGATACGGTATATATATGTCGTAGTCCTTCCCTATCGTCATGCCGTTTGTCATTTCGCAATAGGACAAAAACGCGACGCGCACGCCGTTTTTCTCAACTATTTTTATGTTGTTGTAGTCGTCGATATCGCTGTTTCTGCCAATCAGGGTAACGGGCATAGTTTTCCAGAAGTTTATTGTCGCCGACAAGCCCGCGCCGCCGACGTCGAGCATGTGGTTGTTCGCTATATTTATAACGTCAAAACCCGTGTCGCAAAGGTCGTATGCGAGGTCCTGGGGACTGTTGAAGCGAGGGTAGTAGGACAGTTCAAAGCCGTCCCCCGCCATGACGGTTTCCTGATTTATATACGAGATATCCGCCGACGCGATATAGTCCGCGACCTCGGAGTACGTCGGCATAAAATTGTACTTTCTGCCGTTCGGTACGGCGAGCGCCGCCGCGTCGCGCACGTTTCCGTAGTATATTATATTGTCGCCGCAGGCGACAAAGGACGCGCTGAATATTTCCTCGGGCTCCGCCTCGGTTTCGGGAGCGGGGCGCTCAAACGTATCGAGCGGGACGTCGAGCGTCGGCACCGTATCCTTTGTACCGCTTTGAGTGTCAACTCCGCTTTGCGGCGTGTTGCCGCAGGACGTGAAAAGGGAGGCTGCAAGAGTTACAAATACAAGAAAAAGGCAGAGCGCGATTTTTTTGCTTTTTCCCGGATTTATATGATTTATACGGTTTATCGGGCTTCTCCGATTTCTCATGTCATACCTCGCTCAAATTTTTTGCATATTATCACATTATAATTTATAATATAGTTTACCACATAAAAAATAAAATTCAATAGTTTTTGATTTTTTATCGAAATATATCGAAAAGTTCTAAATTGCAATATCAAATAGGACAGGATAGAAAAGGTCGTCAGAGGAGCGGTAATTGAAGATTTTACGGGGTAA
>CANRNZ010000027.1 GCA_947632135.1 uncultured Clostridia bacterium | reverse complement strand
CAAAATTCGAGTCGTAATGCTTCGAATAAAATGTTGTCGGAAAAAATCAATCTTGTGATAGATTCATAATATCCACTGCCCGGTCCAAATAATCTAAAATTAACCAATAAGACAACTAATAATAGGATTCCTGTTGCAATAAGTCTATCAGTTTTCTTTAGCATGCAAATTTGGTCAGATATATACATATAGATTATCAAAATGCAGCTTCGGAAAAATCTTGTAAATTGAAAATCTATCAAAAGAAAGGGCATAAACACTATAGAACTGATGCATACTTTAATCATCGTATTGCTTACATTATTAGCCTCGTGATCTGGTTCTTTACTGTTTTTGCTATTTGCATAGAATAAAATGTAGCAAAAAATAACCAATATTACGTGAAATAAAGGATACATAATAGACTGGGCGGTTGAACTTCCAGCTATATACTCTTTGTTTCTTAATGCAAGGATATTTTGAATAAGCATACTATTATATATGAGACGAGATCCTGCAAATGCCAAAATACCCAATAGTATTGATGTATATAGAATCTTTTTACTATCCTTGAAATATACTATGAGAAAGAATAAAAATGCTAAAGCAATTAGATGCTGGGTAGACGCAAAAAAAATCAACAAACAATACTTTATTAAGTTACTCTTGCTATAATGTAAAAGATATCGACATGCAAAAACAAAAATTGCCATAGCCATAAATTGTCGTATTTGCACCAAATCTAAAAAAAATGGATAGCAGAAATAGCATACGATTGCTAATATAGGTTTTCGAGTATATAAAATCAGTGAATTTCCTATTAAGATTAATCCAACAGCCGTGTAAATCATTAAAAACTGAGGATAATTCATACCGATTTTGGATGCAAGAGTTAATAAAAACAAAAAGCCTGTTTCGACAGAAATTATTGATATTCCGTTTTGTGCCCTATGAAATATTTCCTCATAATATTGATAATCCGGATTGTTGGTGTTTAATCCCATTAGGATAAATAATATTGATATTATTACAATAAAAGATAACGTAATAATACGTCCGTCTTTTCTCCTTTTTACAACTAAAGTATACATTTATTACACCTTTTCAATATCGTATTTGGCGTTTCTTAATTTTAATTGCTTCTCATATGAACTGGTTATATTTTTTAATTTAAACATATACCGAGATCTATCATCATCAAATTGCGTTGAATTTCCTCCAAGATGATAAACTTTGATTTCTGATGCCAATCCAGTTTTATACGATTTATGTCTCAAGTAATCAAATAGAATCGCTTCTTCGCCATACATAAACGTAATTGGCAAAAATGCAAAATCCTCATTTTTGATATATCTTTTTCCGTAAATCATGCAAGAACCATGCAATACACAGTCATATTCATCGTGTGCCGGCAAATCTTCGTTTATATCTTTTCTTCTTTTTTTCTTCAGATATATATGTAATTTATAAAGCAGATTACTTTTGAAAATGACCTGTTTTAAATGACCTGATGTAATCTCTTTTTTTATTTGCTTATCCGACAAAACACTTCGAGCCAATGGATTCTGATGACCTCCATCAGGGGTTATAACATCAGGTCCGCATACATCGACTTTATTTTTGGCCATGAATCCGGCTATATCCGATTCAAAACTATTTTGCTCTATAAAAACATCGCTGTTCATCACAACTATAATATCGGGGTGATAATTCTCTTTTGCATAAACGAATCCTATATTATTTCCTTTTGCAAAGCCCTCGTTTTTTTCTGAAATAATGACCTTAATCCGCGGATTAGTCTGAAAGTTCATTTTCAGTTCTTCCCCACTTCCGTTTGGCGAATGATTATCAACTATTATTATCGGCGAAACTTCGGATGTTTTAATAAGCTTTTTTATGCACTCCTTAGTTACATCCACGTTTTGATAGTGCAATATTACATAGCAAAATTTGTAATCACTCCCCATATAATAGGCCACCACCCTTCAAATATGTCTAACATAAAGATCACAAAATCTGAATTGATTTTTTTAGCGCCTAACAAGAAACGAATCATCGCTTTTAATCTTTGCTTCCATATCTTGTCTACGCATAGCGTTATCTTTTGATTTTTCAAACAGCTTGTCCCAAGTACCTATAATCCTTGCCGGATTCCCGCCAATGATAATTCGCTCTTGACTAAACGATTTCGTAACAACCGAACCAGCTCCAACTATAATATTATCTGCCAATGTGACGCCATAAAGTATTATGGATTTCTCACCGATAAAGCAATTGTTACCTATGACTATTTTCCCAAAAAAATCGCTTTTCCCTGGGAATAATAACTTTGCACAATTATCATGTGTGCAAAAGCTCACACCAGTAGAAACCGTAGTATTATCACCAATTTCAATTAAATATGATTCAGGTGTCAACAAATATGAACATATAAGACACCCTTTTCCAATAGTTACCCCCCCCCGACGATAAAAGTCGGACATCGGTTCATGTGAATGAGTTAGCTTACATTTGATCTTCGCAATATAATATCTGCATTTTTTACTTACTCTGTCAAACACAAAACGCAACATGTCATATATCTCCAATTTTCTTTGCTTATAGTTTTACAACAAACCCATAACAAGTATTTGTCCTATAGCGGTTCAAAGCATATCCGGCATATTGGAATAATACTTTAATTGGAATTCTGCTTTTTATAATAACTCCTATTGCACTGAGTATTTTTCTTTTTGATACAAGATACCGTACCCAATCTATATTCCACATGGTTTTAACTTCCTTCTGTTGTTTATCTGAAAGTTCCGTCAAATAATGTTCAAATCTCTTTCTAAATGTTATTTCTCTTTCAGCGCTCTGCTCATTTGTCGAACTGCTCGTTCTTATATCAAAAAACGCCTCCATTAACACTTCATCTACATATGCCATTTTGTACTTTTTCAATACTCTTACTAAATATTCCAAGTCCTGATTTCTTCTGAAAGATTCATCAAAATCCCCTACGTCTTGAACTGTTTCTCTACGGAAAAACAAATTAGACCCGGTTCCTATATACAAAGAGCGCATAAGAGCCTGAACGAACAAATCTCCTTCTGCAGTTTCGGCAGAGAACTGATCTTTACCATTTTGCTGATGTTTGACATAGCCGGTATAACAAGCGCCCCAAGATTCATCTAACGAATCCATTTTGTTGACCATTTTTTCAAGTCTCATCGGCATATACGCATCGTCATCGTCTAAAAAGGAAACATACCGCCCTTTTGCTGCCCTTATACCGGTATTCCTTGCAGCCGAGCCATTTTTATTTATCTCATGCCGGATATATATAACTTTAGGATCCTTTATGTAACGTCCCATTACCGCCGCAGTTTTATTTCCATCATCGGTATTCAGACCATTATCATCAACAACAATGACTTCAAATGAATGTATGGTTTGGTTCAAGACACTGTCTACTGCACGTGCTATGTCATCGCTCCGTTTGTAGGTTGGAATGATTACGCTGACATCAACTACATCATTTTTAGTTGTGCAATCATCCATATTTGTTTCCTCTCTCATTGTTATTTTTTTAAACTATTTCAGCCTCTCCCAATTTCGCATCATGGTATAATACGGCTCCAAGTCGTCCTTATCGTAATAATAAGTCACATCCGCATTCTTGAAATCCGCCAGCCATTCTGCCGAGGAGATTTTGCCGGTGTCAACGCGTTTGCCGTAGTCAATCGGCTCGACCAGCGCGGTGAAGTCGTCGGGAATGCCTCGGTAAATGTTCTCCGAAACCTTGCCGGAGGTTTCGGTTTCGCCCCAGAGATAGGGCAAATTCATGCCCGCCACGGTGGAAGCCCAACACCATGTGGATACGCGGAAATTGATTTCGCTAAAATACAGGTCGTCGTTCTCGTCAATCAGGAATTCCACGCTGAATACGCCATCAAAGCCGATGTCGGAGAACATTCCTTTCAGAGACTCGTATACCCGTTCATTGTCAAAGTTTTTTACCGTCATATATGGGCTGTAATAGCCTTTGATCAGATAGTTATAGGTCGTGGCAATCGCAATAAACAGCTGATTGCCCTTATTTGTACTAAATCCGTCAAGACATAACTCGTTCTTCTTTTCGATGTATTTCTGAATCAGGACCGTATCCGCCTTTATCTCTTTATAGGCCTCTCTCAATTCCCGCTCCGATGCGCAAATATGCACGTCGGATTTCCAGCCGCCTTTGTTCGGCGAGATCGACTTTGTGATGATCGGATACGCCAGGCCGTCGGGGATTTCTCCGTAGCAAGCCTTCATCAGCAAAACATCTCTGTATATCTTCTCTTCATCACAATGCCATATTTCGGCTCAATGTGCGGGATGGACTCGCCGAGAAGCATTTTGATGCACAGATAAAGCAAATTTACCCCCGACGCCGTAAACTCCGAGACACCGGCAGTAACACGTGGGTTACACTCAATTATTACCGGCGTTCCGTCTGCTCTCTCCTTAATGTCAATTCCTACATTGCCATGGAGCTGTAATCTTGAAACAACTTCTGAACACATATTTGTAATTTCTGGTCTGTTTTCAACGACTCCATCCAATATGATTGAGCTTTGGACATTCAACCCTCTTCTGCACAAGCTGTAAAGCACATCCCCCTTATTCGCCAAAATATCCACAGTGTATTCTTCTCCCGGCAGATATTCCATCGCGTGCATTGGCGGCATTTTACCCTCATTGAGAGTTTCCTTTAAGTCCTTTACTGTTGTATATACCGAATTGGGCTTTTCATGAAGAAATACGTCAAGTCTTGATCTGGCAGGGTCGATTATTCTCATTCCTCTCGAACCGCTTCCCTCATTCATCTTGAAAACGCATGGCGAGCCAATCCTTTCTATGGCAGGGTCGATATCGTCAACACCGCCTATACTCATATATTTTGGGCACGGCAGACCTGCCTTTTCCAAATACTCGAACAATGCCAACTTGTTGTTGGCTATTTTTAGCTGCTTTAAGTCGGAAACTGACACTCGCGTTCCTATTTTTTCAAATCTTCCAATATTCTCAGCAATTTTTTCGAGTTCGGCCGACATAACCGGGAGCAAAACATCAACACACTCTTTTTGGCATATATCAAGCAGGAAATCCACATAATCCGGGCTGTCGGCACGAGGCCCCTGATAATATGTATCACACATTTGCAATATGGTATCGTCTTTATTCATATCAACGCCGACAAGCCTGATTTTTCTCTCGCCATTTTTCTTTATACTCTTACAGATCCCCGGCATATAAGCGTTACCGGCTGCGGTGATTAAAACTGTAACACTATTCATAGGTTGCCAAAACCTTCTTATTAAAAATTTAAACCAAACAATAAAACACGAGGCTTTCGTTCCTTCTATAAAATATCGCAATCTTTATTAAATGACATTTCCAACCGCATAATTTCAAATGCCTCTGCGTACTTTCTTCCTATTTCATATCCACGAAAGCCACAGCGACTATGTAAACCTATAATCCAGTCTTCTGCGCCAAATTTGCTATATTCTGACTTATGCTCCCTTAGAGAAGCAATTTTCATATCTATAGTGCTTTCGATATCCACATAGAGCTGTGGTTTGAATGCAACATATGAACGTCCAGACGGAGTAATCGGCTCGTAGAAAAACACGGTATTCTTTCTCCGTGCAGCAGCAATCGTCGATTGGCTAACCCCGACGTGCGCCTGATGGGTGTCAAACGGATGGTGGGTGAAAATGATGTCTGGCTTGTACTCTGTTATGCAGACGTCGATGGCATTGACAACGTCGGAACGGAAAGGAATATCTTTTGTCGGGAAGTCTAGAATTTCGATATTCTGAATACCGAGAGCATGAAGCGCATTTGTGCCCTCCCGAACAGCAACGTCGTCAGAACGCTGTACCGCCCCAGAGATATTTGTATAGCCCGATTTGCTCATTATCAAGACTTTAACCTGATGGCCGCTTATGACCGCCTTCGCAAGTGTTCCTCCACAGGCAATTTCTATATCATCTAAATGTGCGCCTACTGCTAAAATTTTCATTTAAGTTATTTCCTCTATTTCTCTATAAATTTTTTTCATTTGCTCTATTACCACCGATTTTTTACGTGGTAACAAACGTGAATAGTTGTCCTCGATTATCTCATTCTGTTCTTCTTCGCTCATATTTTCCATATTATGAATAGTCTGTATAAGTTCCTCTACCGAACGATAATCAAATAGACAGCGCTTGTCCTTAACTAAATCGGTATTGCCGCGAGAGGCGGAGCAAATTACAAAAACTTTGGATGCTATTGCTTCCATAACTGCGACTGGCAACCCTTCAAAATCAGAAAGATGAACATAAACATCAGCGATTTGCAAAATCTCTGCTATATCCGATCTGAAGCCAAGAAGTTTTACATGATCTTCGAGACCATTCTCATAAAGATACTTTTCATATTTTTCTTTCAGTACACCGGTGCCGCAAATTATATACTGATAATTGCTGTTTTTTAATTTTTTTATTGTCTTAATCATCAATATATGATTCTTTCCTTTTTCAACCTTGCCTACTGAAAGAAAAACTTTATCGGTATCGCTTAAGCCCAATTCCGCTCGCTTCGCTGATTTTTCCGCTTTTGTCATTTTGTTTGGAGTAAATTTACTCAGGTCAATCCCCACACCCGGCACATACTCCACCCGCTTTGCGTGCATATGCTTTTGCGCAAGCGCGTAGTCTTCTTCGTTAATTGTTATGAGGACGTCCGTCCAATGAGCAAGCAGCCACTCGACCGGGTAGTAGAGCAGCCAGTTTTTCAGCGGGGCGTTCTTGCAGAAGTGGAAGCCGTGGGCGGTGTAGATGACCTTTAACCCATTTTTGCGCTGTTTGCGACACGCAAACCGTGTACACATCGCGGCGATGGGAGTGTGGCAATGGACGAAATCGTACTTGCCCTCAGCGACGATGCGGCGGATTTCTTTTATCGCCCGGGCATTCCCTTTATCGAACGGAGACCTTGTGCAGGACAGCGGATAGACCTTGCATCCCCATTCGCGATAGCAGGCGGGGACATCGCTTTCTGAGATATTGGTGGCAATATCAACGGTACTGCCTTCTTCAATCAGTTCTTTTATGAATGCCTTGAAGAAACACATGGTTCTCCCTATCGTAGTAATATACAGGATGCGCATCGCTTTCATTTTCCATCCTTCTAATTCAATTTTTGAACACCTTTTTATTTGTGTTCTCCCGCAAAAATCTTGCGGGATTGCCCACCATAACCATGTTGTCCTCAACGTTCTTCGTGACAACCGCGCCCATTCCGATGATGCAATTGTTCCCGATTCGGATATCATCCCGAAGGACCGCGCCACTACCAATATAGGTGTTTTCTCCAATGCTTATATTGCCGCCTATAATCGCGCCGGTTGAGATGACACTGTTTTCTCCGACAACCACATTGTGGAAGATTATCTCGCAACATCCGAAGGCGATGTCATAACTCGGAATCTTTTTTGTCCACTACGAAACGATTTTCCTGTGGCGCGATAAAAAATTCGAGTTCGGAGATAATAATCCAAGAACGATTATTATTCTATCATCGCAAGCAACTCTAATGCGCTTCTACAATCTCTACCATCCCGATCGTCAAAGAATACAGAAACACTACTCTTTTTCCACCAAATGCGATTGCAGGAGCAAGTGGGATAATCACCTTAAATCGTTTCTTCACCAATAACTTTATATCTTCTTCTATGTCATTTGATACATAGCAAATGTGATACGGTGTCGCGCCAATATTCGTCAAGTAATTATCCACAGGCGATCCATTACTGATTGGCGCAACAAGTTCAATTCGATATCCGTCCATTTCGCCGAACGCAATATCGATATTCCGATCGCAATCCGTAATCGTTTCTTCAAACAAATATCCGAGTGTTTCCAATATACTTTTGGCTTTGGCTATATCTTTGACGGCATATCCAATATGATCAATTTTCATATAAATCCTCTATGATACAAAACAATCTGTGCAATCAAAGAAGCCTGTCGTATCGGGCAAATCTTCGGTTTTGATCCGATAATCACATTTCGCTCCGACTTCTATTTCTACGTCGGAATTGTCCGCCGGCGAAAATCCCAATTTGTCATACAAACGGCAAACCGGGGCGTTTTTTGCGCTTCTAATGTATGAAGCGGAAATCGTTCTAATCGACTTTTGAAGCCAATATTTTTTCAATTCGGCCATGATCTCGATTTCAGCCTTCCTGCCCATTACGCGACAACTCATTAAGAAGGTATCAATTTCAGCACTATTTCCCGCATATTTTACGATCATCACTCCCACAAGGCCCTGATCCCCATATTTGTCCGACATACGGACTGCTATAACGTCGGCATTGATTTGCGCATTAAATGCCGATATTTGGTCCTGATCATAGCGTCTGGTCGTTGTATTGAACTGATTGGTTTTATTCACAAGTTGTACGACGCGCTTTAATTCTTCGGGTTTCATCAAATGAATATCCATTTTCATATGGAGATTCTTCAGGAAATCTTCCGGCGAAGCGGAAGCGGAAAATTCCGTTTTCCGTTTTTTCTCTGCTTGGTACATGGCGGTTTTTTCGGCATCTTCAGCCGTAACATCCAACCTGAAAAAGTACTGCCGATAGACTTGGGATAATACCTCCGGCAATTTTGACGTATCCTTGGGGAATTCGACGACCGTCACCTCCGGGCATTCCGCTTTCATCTGTTCACGCTCTGCCGGATTATCGTCTAAAAAAACAAATGCGTCCAAACCGATATTCAAATCTTTAGCAACCTGCCGGATATTACCTGCCTTCGAATCCCAGTTTATACTTTCAGCAACAAAATCCTCATGCTTCAACAGCATATCCGGATGTGAAAAAACAGGTTCAACATCTTCTAGGTTATTTTTAGAGAGGATTGCCAACATTACGCCCTGATTTTTCATTTGTTTCAGGAGCCTTTGTGCATCCTTATATCTTCTTCCCTCTTTGCTGTTTGAAAGCTGGATATTTTCAATGCCGTCTTCCCCGATAACACCTCCCCATAGGGTATTATCAAGGTCAACTGCAATACATTTCTTCTTTGCCCCCTTGGATGCCGAAAGATATTGTATAATCAATTCCGATAAAGCGGTCAACCCTTTTATAGAATATGGCATCGAGCCAATGTACCACATTTTGGGAGAATAAAATGCTTTTTTTCCAATGTCATACACTAAATCATCTACCGGAAGCGCATAGATCCGCTTACCCTCATCGTAAAGTTTGTGAATCTGCTGATTCATAAACTCCGCAAAGTACAGATTCAGTCTTTGTTCTGTTGCATAATGACAATTGTCTCCTGCCATATGAAAGGATGAAACAAATACGGGGATATTCGGCAAGCGATTTGCTAACGTCTCGAATGTGTTTACCCATTCCATAATCAGCTGTTCGCCGTTTTCTTTGCAATCCCAGATGTTTTCATGGCCATCTGCATACAATAGCACAACAATTGATTCGGGACCATATTCATACAAGCCGGAATCCGCGGAAAGAATCTCCTGTTGCCATGTATCAAATCCTGCCGGAACGTAAATATCGACGTCATGCCTTAACTGATCCGCAAGCAGATCGACAGTAACATTCGATAAAAGAGCAACCCGCATTTCAAGACTCCCATTCATCAATCAGCTTTATTGGTTGTTTGCGTATACTTATAGAAATCCCGCAACGTCTTAATATGTGCGACCTCATCAATCGGTATTTCTATGTCGTAGTTTTCTTCAATTGCCATCACGAGCTTCAAATGCATAAGGGAATCCCATTTTTCTATTTCCCCGTATGCTGTATTCTCCGTAAGTTGGGATGCGTCCACATTCATTACGGTTGCAACAAAATTCAAAAATTCCTGCATATCACTTTCTCCTATACTTTTCTTACAGAGTGTCCCCCGTCTGCTGTTATGATCTGCCCGTTAATAAAGCGCGATTCCCGCGAAAGTAAAAAGAAGATCAGACTACTCACGTCGGAAATTTCGCTTATGCCGAACGGGTAACTTTCAAGCAGACGCTTCAATTCGTCGTCTGTCATCTTATCCATCCAACCTGCTGACATAGCGGTTTTGACAGGGGCAAGGCAAATCGCATTTATGCGTATCCCCTTTTCCATCAACTCGGCGGCCGCAGGCGCCAGATACCCCTCAAGAGCACCTTTTGCCGAGGCATAGGCACTGTGCCCCATTGCGCCTTCGTGAGCCGATTGTGAAGAAATCAAGACAATACTCGTATCCTCATCATGATTTTGCTTCTTGCTGATTGCGGAAATAATCACCATCGGCACAAGGGCGTGAATCCGCCATAAATTCTCAATGTCTGTGATTTTAGCCATGTGGATTGGAAACATTTTATCAAATCCTGCGCAATGCACAAATCCGCCGATTTTCCCATGTTCCGAAACAATTTGTTTGATAAGGTCTGAAAGATGATCGGCATCCATGAGGTCATACTCATAAAGGAATAGACGATCAGAAAACAGATCCGCCATTTTATTTATTTCTTCAGTAAAATGCAAGTCGATTCCAATAACAGACGTTCCGGACGCAATCAACTTATCGGCAATCCCCTTTCCGATTCCGCCGGACACCCCGGTTATCACCACATTTTTCATTCCTGCACACACTTTCTGTAAAGATCGCCTACGGTTTTACACTTCAGGAATTCTTCCACAGAAACCTTCGCACCATATTCATCCTCCATCATAACGATAAGCGAAAAGCCCATCAACGAACCAAAATCTTCAATCTCTTCACGGAAAACCGTATCCATCGTAATTTCTTCCGGTTCAACCTCGAAAATTTCAGCTACAAGTTCAAGAAATTTTTCCATTATCAGTCATCCTTCCTTTATTGACATTTCGTCATCATTCCCGGTATATTGAAAAAATTGATAAAAAGCATTTGAATCAAGCGTTATGATACCCGCACTGGCAGACAATCCTCCGCCAAATCCTGACATTAAAATCCGATTATTCTGAACCTTATTTAACTTTTCATTTGCATTCAGCGCAATGGTAACAGGAATCGTTGCTGAAGCGGAATTACCGACCGCGTCACCGGACTGCCATGTATGGTCCCATGCAAAATTCAATTTTTTGGCCAGCTTTTTTATCATGTACATGTTGGCTTGATGCGGAACAAAAGCATGCAACGACTCGCTACTATCTCCGACCTCATTTAGAAATTTCGCCAGCCATTTGGAAACATCCATCGAAACAAATTTGAAAATGGAAAAACCGTCCATATAAATGTCGATATTTCTACGTTTTCCGTTTTCCTTATAGTCCTGAAATTCCAGATCTTCCGCTTTGAAAGGCGACTTGGTCCCGCCGGCTGGGATGCTCAGCGCATCTCTTTGCGAACCGTCCGTATAGAACGTAAACACCCACTCATCTTCAGAAGCGCTCGGCGAAATCAGAGTGGCAGAGCCCGCATCAGCCATGACCGGAACCGTTGATTTGTCATATTCCGATACATAAACGCTTTGAATGTCGCCATCCAGTAGCAGGACTTTTTTTCCTGAAGATTTTGCAAAAAGAGAGGCAACATACAACCCGTATGAATATCCTGAACAAGCAAGACTAATATCAAAAGCCGGAATTTCCTTTGAAAGCCCAAGGTTTTC
Organism: uncultured Clostridia bacterium; assembly: GCA_947632135.1. GTDB lineage: Bacteria > Bacillota > Clostridia > Oscillospirales > CAG-272 > RUG14199. The sequence continues at coordinate 6,676 of CANRNZ010000027.1, read as the reverse complement.
CTGCACCAAAGACGCATTGAACGGCATAAGCCGATCCGGCGTGAAGGTTACAAATATTACGCCTCCGATATCCTCCGGCGAAGTATTTGTCCCGCATAATAATTTTTGAGCGCACGCAATACAAAGATCCGATGAAGTCGTTCCTGATTTTGCAATATATCGGGTCTTTATGCCCGTCGAATCAATGATCAATCTCGCATCGTCACCGTACATTTTTTTCAAGGCAGATTCGTTATCGATTTTAATTTCAGGCACACAGGACACGATTCCGTCAATATGAATACCTTTGCTGTGATAGATTTGCATTGTGTTCTCCTTACAAAATAAATCAGCTTAAAATTCCATTCTTTTTGCAGGGACACCCATTACTGTGGTACCCCCTCTTACATTTCTGATCACTACAGAACCCGCGCCCACAATGGCATGATCGCCGACCGTTTTACCCGGTACGACCGTGCTGTTGGTTGATAGGTACGCGAAGTTGCAGATTGTAACATGTCCGCATATACAAGTTCCCGACATAGCCGAAACATAATTTTCGATGATACAATCATGCCCTACTGTAACCGAAATGTTGAACAAACAATGGGAGCCGATTCGTGTATTCACGCTAACGCTTGTTCCGGCGCTGAGAACACATCCACAACCTACTACAGAAGTTTCGGAAATATTGACGGAAGGGTGTACGAGCGTCTCCCAGTCATTGAAGGCCGGAAACCTGTCCACAATTCCTTTTCGGGCATTTCCGTTCTGCATCGCGATCACCGCACGAACCTGATCCCTTTTTTGAAGTTCAGGCAGAGCGTCTGTCGTTCCCAATACCGAATACCCATTCAAAGTCAATCCGATTTTGTTTATATCATCGTCTAAATATCCAAGAATTTTATAAGTAGGCGACACTTTATTTATATCACCGATCAGCCAAGCAACTTCTTTTCCAAAATCACCCGCACCTATAATGACAATATTTTTCATTTTTCAACCGCCACGCTTTCGTCAGTTAACGGATCGCCAATAAACTCCTCCATCGTTTCCGACTTTTCAGACGAAATTCCTTCATGTTTCAGTACCTTAACCACCGTCGCAAAAATAATCTTCACGTCCCCTGCAAATGTAACTTTTTGCGTATACTGAACGTCAAGTCGAAACTTTTCTTCCCAACTGATACCATTTCTTCCATGTACTTGCGCATATCCCGTCAAACCGGGGCGCACGTCGTGACGATGTCTTTGTTCCTCGCTGTATCGCGGTATATATTGCACCAATAGCGGCCTCGGCCCAACGATAGCGAGGTGCCCGCACAGGATATTGATCAACGAAGGAAGTTCGTCACAAGAGGTCATCCGGAGAAATCTGCCATACTTATTCAGCCGCTTCTCATCCGGCAACAGTTTTCCGTTTTCATCCTTTGCGTTGGACATGGTGCGAAACTTGAGCAGGGGGAAGATCTTCTCTTGCCCCGTTTTCTTGTCGATCCGACCCGGACGCCTCTGCACGAAAAAGGGGTTTCCCTTCATGGCGATCGCGCCGACGATGGTCAGGATCAGCAGAAGCGGAGAGAGCACGATTAAGGCGATCAGCGCCAACGTGAAGTCCAGCGGACGCTTGAAAAATCGTTCGTACGGGCCGTAAGGCTTATGTAAATTCTCCATTTTTTCCTCACGCAAAACAGCTTTTTACAATTTCAATCACTTTGTCCTGCTCATCGGGCGTCATCTTATTGTCGCTCGGCAGGCACAGGCCGCGGGCGAAGATGTCCGCGCCGACGTCAGTCGGCTTGTCCCCCGCAATGTATGCGTTGCTGTTTGCTCTGCCGTTACCTTCTTTTGTGACGAAAGGATTCGTCCGATAGATTGGCTGAAGGTGCATTGGCTTCCAAATCGGTCTGCCCTCTGCGTTATACTTTGCAAGAGTTTCAAGTATCTCGGTCGGGCAGCTCTTCCCGCTCTCTTTTATGTATGCAGCCTCGCTGTCCCCGCGCACCTGTTTACACATGGCGTCCGGATTTATAAGCAAACAACTTAACCAGAAGTTCGGCTCACTGTCGGGACTGTACGGGTTCATCGTAACGGGCAGGTCTTTAAATCCCTCTTTGTATCGCCCGTAAATCGCCTTTTTCTGCGCGATATGCTCCTCAAGATACGGAATCTGTCCGCGCACGACGCCCGCGATGATATTGCTCATTCTGTAGTTGTAGCCGATTTCCTCATGTTGGTACCACGGCGCGGCCTCGCGGCTTTGGGTGCTCCACTTGCGCACCTTTTCGGCGTCCGCCTTGCTGTCGGTCAGGAACATTCCGCCCGACGAGCCTGTAATGATTTTATTGCCGTTGAAACTGATGGCGTTGTAGTCGCCGAACGTCCCGGTCTGCTTGCCTTTATATGTCGCGCCGAGTGATTCCGCCGCGTCCTCGATAATCAGAGCGTTGTGCCTCTCACAAATCGCCTTGATTTCGTCGATTTTTGCGGGCGTACCGTAGAGATGGACAAGCACGACAAGTCTCACATCGGGATAGAGCTCGAACGCTTTTTCAAGCGCCTCGGGTGACATGTTCCAAGTGTCGTACTCGGTGTCAATAAACACCGCTTCGCCATCCTCATACGCTATGGGATTGACCGTCGCATCGAAGGTCATATCGGCACAGAACACGCGATGTCCCTGCAATGTTCCCTCGTTCGGTTTCGGCATTCCGTACAGCCGCTCTCCGGCCAGTTTCACCGCAAGATGCAGCGCCGCAGTCCCGCAGGAGAGCGCGACAGCGTATTTCACGCCGACATATTCTGCGAGTCCCCGCTCGATTTCGTCAATATTTTTGCCTACGGTAGATACCCAGTTCGTGTCTATCGCTTCTTTTATGTATTCCTGCTCTTTTCCGTGCATTGTCGGAGATGAGAGCCAAATCTTCTTTTCAAAAGGCTTTATCATATCCATAAATCGTTTCTTTCCCCCTCTTTTCATTCACTGTCCACCGCGTTCTTCACATCTGCTTATAGAAAGCCCGTATCGCTTAGGCAATACAAATCGGGGTGCAATGCACGCCAAAAAGACCGCCATAAATCGGAATTTTATGCCGATCAATTTGAACAATTGCTGATATAAACTTTTCTATAATTCGTACAACCGGGGTTTTGGGGTATTGTTTCTTTTCTTCCATCGGAAAGTCTTCTCTCCCTAAAATCATCCTACCCTTTGTCAGAGAGAAGCAGGACTTACCCCCCCCCGCAAGAAAATCGGAGATTTTTTGTAGGTCTGTTTTATCGGTTATTTCTATATCTTTTGCATCATCTTTTGCATCTTTTTTTGCACATTCGCATTCGTAAAGCGCAGCATAGCACTTTTCGCAAAGCTGTCCCGCTCCATCGATGTAGCGGTTTCTCAGCTCTACCGGTGTATCCTTCATATATCCGGTATCATTTCCGCACCTTATACAGGGCTCTCTGTTATCATTTGTTTTCTGCAATTTCATTTTTATACCGCTGCGGATTGTATTCTCGCAGAACTGTCGCCTTTTTTGATTAAGACGGCGGATTCTTTCAAATTCATGCCTACATAATCCAACTTTTTGACCTGTTCCTCTGTCAGCTTGCCCTCGCGGTAGTATCTGCGCTGCACTCTGACCCACAAGGCGACCGATTTTCCGTCATTCCCGTCGGAGAGCACCGCGTCACACGGAACGTCAATATTTCCGTGCTCGTCAAAATATGCTCTCAGCGCCTCATATCGCTTATCCCAGGTGACCTCGCTTTGCTTCTTCCATTCGATTCCGATTGACTCAAGCCGCAAAATCTGCTCGTCTGTCAGCTTCTGTTTCCTTTTTCCGTAATACGCCTGCTTCTGCTCGCTTACCCATTTCTGAAGGTCCACGCCGTCGACATTGTATCCGTTCGGGACTCTGAGGTCGCCGTGCTCCTTAAAGTATGCCTCCGCAAGAGAAAAGCGGTATTCCCAGGAGTCGACTCGTTCCCACTTCATTCCGATAGCGGACAGACGCTTAAAGCGCTCCGCGGAAAGCTTTCCCTCATTGTATTTTTCAATCTGGGCCCGAACCCATTTTCCCAAAGGAAAGCCCGACTCGCTTTTGTACAAGGACGGCATTTTAAGATTCCCGTGCTTTTCGTAATACTCCCTTGCGCGCTCATACCCGTTTTCCCACTTGAGCTCTTTTTTGTCCTTCCAAATCATGCCGAGCTTGTCGAGCGCCGAGATCTGTTCTTCCGTAAGGGTGCATTCTCCCTTTCTTCGGAGACTTCTCATATTTCTGAGCCATGTACCGAGGCGTACCCCGCCTTGAGTCGTATATTTCTCGGGCACGTTTAAATTTCCGTTTTCACGGTGGTATTCCATCGCCGCGGCAAAGTACCTCTCCCAAAGATAATCGGGGACGTCCCAAACCATACCGATGCCGTTCAGCTCGCATATCCGTTTGTCAGTCAGATAACTGCTTTGTATTCCGTTTTTTCTGTATGTTCTGAGATTTGATATCCAAGCGCCGAGAGAGATTCCGCTCTCTGTCACATACAGCGCGGGAACGCGAAGGTCCCCCTTTGTCTCACTGTATTTTTTTGCCTCGGCAAAGTATCTCTCCCACGCCGTATCGCGCGCGCTCTCCCAAACCATTCCGATTTCATCGAGCCTTGCGATTCGCTCCTTGCCGAGAACCCCGTACTGCTCGCCGCATCTCACCCTGCGCTGTGTAAAGACCCATGTCCCGAGAGAATATCCGTCGGGCGTTCTGTATCTCAGAGGAACCTCCAAATTCCCATGCTGCCTGTAATATTCCTTCGCATAGGAGTACATCGTGTCCCACGAGGCGGTGAGGGTATCGTTGAGCTTTTCGAACAGCTCGCGGCAGTCGCGAAGCTCGTCGATTACCCGAAATTGCTCGTTGACTATGACCTCATCCTCCCCGAAGGAGCGGTAGTAGGTCATGGCGACTCGCATTTCTTCCTCAACAGCGCCGATGCTGTAAAGATTTTCGATATTCATTACAATGTCGAAAATTACGGCGTCTTTCTTTTTGCTTGCTGACAGCGCGCGCCCGATTTGCTGTTTGTAGATAATAGGCGACACTGTCGGGCGGAGCAAAATCACCCCGCTGACGTTCTCGACGTGGATTCCCTCGTTGAGCGCGTCAATGCAGTAAAGCAGGCGGAGGTGGGTGCTGTCGCTGTCCGCCTTGAAATCGGCGAATTCCTTCGACGCGGCGGGGTCGTCGGAGTAGACCGAGTATACATGCGGATTCGTATCGACCTTGGCAAACCATTCTCCCGCCTTTTTCATCATCTCGTCCATGTGCTCCTTGTTGGCACAGAAGACGATGTACTTGCCCGTGCGGTCGGTCATGTGCTTGTCGAATATGACGTCGAGGCCGTCCGCCTTTTCGAGAGCACGGCGAAGTGCTTCAAGATATTTCTCGGCCGCGTCTCGGACAGCGCGGTTCTTCGCGGTTCTGACACGACGCTCGTATTTTTCCAAATCCTTTTGATACGAGAATACCGACAGCACATACTTCGGCGGATTTAAAATCCCCCGCACAATCGCCTCGCCGAGCGTGATCTCGCTTGCGACGTTGCCGTCGAACAGTTCCTCCGACATATCCCGCTGGTTGTCCAAGTAGCGGATTGAGGTGGCTGAAAGACCGAGCACGGGGACACTCGGAAATATATTAAGCAGACGTTTTACACCCGCTCCCCACATCTCGGCGCCCGCACGATGAAATTCATCGCACACGCAGAATTCGGGGCGGATTTCCGCAATTTCCACCTTGCTCATGTTCATAAGCTTGGCGTAAGTCAAAAATCGGATATTTTGCGGCTCGTCCCCACCCGCCGCTTTCAGGTTTTCAATCTGAGTTTTAAAGATATACTCCGACGGGGAAATCCATAAAACAGTCTTGTCCGGATTATCCTCACACAGCTTAAAGCCGACAAACGACTTCCCTGTACCCGTCGGATGGACGACAGCCGCCTTCCCGGTCTCGCGGAGCATGGAAAGAGCCGACTCGTAGGCGACTCTGTTGTGCTCATAAAGTTCAATCGGCATCCTACTCGTCGGCTCCTTTCGGTTGGATTTTTTTATATGACAACAAATTCAGTATTTCTTCCGTACTTGCGTGAATAATATGATTCAATGATTCAGGAATACTGCAAGGTGTTCGGAACGCGTATCTGCCACAGGAAGCGACAGAAAAGGCGGAGAAGCCCCGCAGCTGCGGGATTTCTCCGCCTTTTTGACCACAATTTTGACCACTGAAAATTCAGATATATTCCGTTCCGACACTAACGCTTCGTGCGGCAAATGTATGGCAGGACGCGCAGTAAATTGTCCCCTTTCGGAACATATTGGCTCTTGAAATAGTCCGTTGTTTATGATAAAATATTTCTGCAAGAATCGATGAATTTTGCATCGTCGCCAAGCGCGTGCGAATGAAATTGCTGACACAGCCGCTGTTTATTCAAAGGAATATTTTTTTGAAATTGCAAGGCTGTGTTTTTGACCACTTTTTGACCATTTAAATGGAAAATAAACGAAAAAAAGCCGAACAAATTAGTTTCATGAACGATTTGCCTGCGAGAAATTCAGCAAATTTCCATGAACTTTGGCGGCGATATTCGTCGTAATACTTGACGAATCAATATTTTCGTAGTATAATTAGGTGACTAATACGGTTTACACA
>CANRNZ010000026.1 GCA_947632135.1 uncultured Clostridia bacterium | reverse complement strand
CTCAGACTTAATTCCACCGATTTCCCAAGGTAAAAGCCACTTTCAGAGATTGGTGGAATTTACTTTGGGAATTTACGTTCCGAAATTTTTCAGACTTTTTTAGAATTTATCGGAATTATCGGAAATTTTTTCTGAATTGTTTTTCGTAATATTCACCGATTTTTTTAAAAAATTAAAGAAAAGAATGATTTTCATTTTCCGATTCCGGTGATTTTTTATTTAATGCTCTTTAAATACTCTTTAAATGCTCTTTAACTGTTGACTTTTTTTCGTATTTGTGTACAATAATAAACCGAGCGATAATTTCGGAGGAATATGATGCTTGAACTTATTGACGTCGGTTATGACGTGAAAGACCAAAACAGCGACAGGGAAATTTTAAAAAACATAAATCTTAAAATCGATGAGAAATTCGTCGCGATTACGGGGCCGAACGGCGGGGGAAAATCAACTCTTGCCAAAATAATAATGGGCGTCGCAGAGCCGACGTCGGGTAAAATTATTCTCGACGGGTGCGATATAACGAAGATGTCCGTTACCGAGCGCGCGAGGGCGGGGCTTGCATTTGCCTTTCAGCAGCCCGTCAAATTCAAGGGTATCACCGTGAGGGATTTGATTTCCGTTGCGTGCGGAGGAAACGTTTCGGTGTCCGACGCGTGCCGATATCTTTCCGAGGTCGGTCTTTGCGCAAAGGAATATGTCGGACGCGAGGTCAACTCGAGCCTTTCCGGCGGAGAGCTTAAAAGAATAGAGATTGCGACTGTCATGGCGAGAAAGTCGAAAATTTCGATTTTTGACGAGCCCGAGGCGGGAATAGATTTATGGAGCTTCGGAAGTCTTATAAAGGTTTTCGAAAATATGCAGAAAAGCATCGGCGGCTCGATTATAATTATTTCGCATCAGGAGAGAATACTCTCGATTGCGGACAGAATAATCGTCATTTCGTCCGGCGAGGTAGTCGGCGACGGGAACGCGGCTGAAATAATGCCGCGCCTTGTTGACGGCGGAGTATGCAGTGAGCTTGAAAAAAAGCTCGGTTGAAGGGAGTGGGGTTAAAAATGGATATTATACAAAAACAGCTTCTTGAAAAGGTCGCAGACATACATGAGGTTCCGACGGGAGCCTACAATATAAGAACGAACGGCGCGCTCGGCGCAAGAGGGGTCACAGAGAACATAGATATCGTGACAAAGGCGGACAAACCGGGAATAGATATCTTCATAAAGCCCGGGACAAAGAACGAGAGTCTGCACATTCCCGTTATTATCTCCGAGACGGGGCTGTCCGACCTTGTGTACAACGACTTTTACGTCGGAGAGGGCTCTGATGTCGTTATAGTCGCCGGCTGCGGTATACACAACGCGGGCGACAGCGAGTCCCGTCACGACGGGATACACACGTTTCACGTCGGAAAAGGCGCAAGGGTAAAATATATAGAAAAGCACTACGGAGAGGGGGTCGGCAGCGGCGACAATGTCATGAACCCGACAACCGTCGTCTTTCTTGACGACGACGCCGAGCTTGAAATGGAGACCGTCCAGATAAAGGGAATAACCTCCACCGTAAGAAAAACGAGCGCAAAGCTTGGCGACAGGGCGGTACTTGCCGTTCACGAGAAGATTATGACAAACGGCACGCAGTTTGCAAAAACAGATTTCACGGTCGAGCTTGACGGGGAGGATTCGAGCGCCAACGTGGTTTCCCGCTCGGTGGCAAAGGATTCGTCCTTTCAGGAGTTTATTTCGGAAATAAAAGGCAGCAACAGATGCAGCGGGCATACGGAGTGCGACGCCATAATAATGGACAGCGCGCGCGTTACGGCGTCCCCGAAGCTTGACGCGGCGCATGTTGAGGCGTCTTTGATTCATGAGGCGGCAATCGGAAAAATCGCGGGTGAGCAGATAATAAAGCTCATGACTCTCGGACTTACGGAAAAAGAGGCGGAGGAGCAAATAATAAACGGTTTTTTGAAGTGAGAAGCGCATTGATTTTGCATAATTATGCGAATATAAATAAAAATATAAATGCCGCGGCGTCGTGATGACGCCGCGGCTTTGCGCTTTCGGAATAATTCGATAAAATAAGGGCGGGCGGTGCGGTTCTGCTCCTCTCGCCTTACTTTAAAATAAAAACCGAAAAATTTGGCGCGTCTTTTCAGCTTTCAAAATAGGACGACTCAGTGTCAAAGCCCGCAAATCCGCGCTGACGCAGGACCTCGTAGACTGCAATCGCCGCGGAATTTGAAAGATTGAGGCTCCGTATCGACGGCAGCATCGGTATTCTGACGCATCTTTCGATATTGGCGGTGAGAAAGTCCTCGGGAAGTCCTTTTGTTTCCTTTCCGAAGATAAGATAACATTTTTCGGGATAGTCGATTTCAGTGTAGCATTTCGGCGATTTTGTGGAAAAGCAGAAAAAGTCTGCGTCGGGGTTTTTGAGAAAGAAGTCGTCAAGCGAATCGTAGAAGAAAACGGTAAGCTTGTCCCAGTAGTCGAGCCCCGCGCGCTTCAGAGTTCTGTCCGAAATTTCAAAGCCGAGCGGTCGGATAAGGTGAAGAGCGGCGCCTGTCGCGGCGCATGTGCGCGCTATGTTTCCTGTGTTTTGAGGTATTTCGGGTTCGTGAAGAACTATGTTTATTTCCGACATGGGGCTTTGTTTTCCTTTTGTGCTTTTGATTTTTGATTTTTAATTCTCTGTTTGACCTTTTTATTATACATCCAAAGCGCGAAAAATCAAGAAAAATAAAAAAAATTTTCGGCGCAGCGTTTTGCTTTTCGAAAATTCTCAAAAGTTATTTTTCACCGAATTTATTTAAAAGTATAGCATTTTAGCGTAAAATGTGGTACAATAAACAAATAACGGAAAAAAGCGGAAAACCGAAAACGTAAAACAGGCTTTTTTCGAATCAAACGAATCAAACGATACAGGATATCACACAGAGGTATATAAATGGCAAGTGTTTTTACCAAAATATTCGGAACGTACAGTGACCATCAGATAAAAAAGATAATGCCCACTGTTAAAAAAATAGAGGCGCTCGCTCCCGAAATGGCAAAGCTGACCGACGCCGAAATGCTCGCGATGACAGACAAGTTCAAGGAGCGCCTCGCAAATGGCGAGACTCTCGACGATATTCTCCCCGAGGCATACGCGCTTGTACGTGAAGCGGCTGACCGCGTCCTCGGTAAGCGCCCGTTCACGGTTCAGCTCATATGCGGCGTTGTTCTTCATCAGGGAAGGATTGCCGAGATGAAAACAGGCGAGGGAAAAACTCTTGTTGCGGTTCTCCCCTCATACCTCAACGCTCTGACGGGGAAGGGCGTGCACGTCGTCACCGTAAACGAATATCTTGCGAAGGTCGGCTGCGAGGAGATGGGACGTGTCCACGAATTTCTCGGGCTCTCGACTGGTCTTGTTCTCGCTGGGCAGTCTCCCGCCGAGAAGAAAGCCGCCTACGCGTGCGACATAACATACGGCACAAACAACGAAATGGGATTTGATTACCTTCGTGACAATATGGCGAGCTATAAAGAGCAGGTTTGCCAGAGAGGCTTTAATTTTGCCATTGTCGACGAGGTGGACTCAATTCTTATCGACGAATCGAGGACTCCGCTTATTATTTCGGGACACGGCGATAAGGTCGACGATATGTACGACCGCGCCGACGCTTTTGTGCGCTCGCTCTCGAAGTTCGTCATAAAAGAGATGAACGACAAGGAGGACTACGGCGATATCGACGAGGACTATATAGTTGACGAAAAGGCAAAGACCGCCGTACTGACCGCCTCTGGTATCAGAAAGGCGGAGGAATTTTTCGGAGTCGAAAACTTCTCGTCGATTGAAAACTCAAAGATTTCCCACCATGTCTATCAGGCGCTGAAGGCGCACGGTATTATGCAAAAGGACGTCGACTATCTTGTAAAGAACAACGAGGTGTTTATAGTCGATACGTTTACCGGCCGCGTTATGCCCGGAAGGCGTTATTCGGACGGTCTGCATCAGGCGATAGAGGCAAAAGAGCACGTCGACATAAAGCGCGAGAACAAGACTATTGCGACGATAACTCTTCAGAATTATTTCAGAATGTATTCAAAGCTGTCCGGAATGACCGGTACCGCCGTATCCGAGGAGGAGGAGTTCCGCGAAATATATTCCCTTGACGTTGTGGAGATACCGACAAACAAGCCGATGATAAGAATAGATTACCCTGACAAGGTGTTCAAGACAGCAAGGGAAAAGGACGCTGCGGTAATCGAGCAGATAAAGGAGTGCCACGCGAAGGGACAGCCCGTCCTTGTCGGTACGGTTTCCATTGAAAAATCCGAGGCTCTTTCCAAAAAGCTGAGGGCGGCGTCGATTCCTCATACTGTCCTCAACGCCAAATATCACGAAAAGGAAGCGGAGATAGTCGCTCAGGCGGGTAAGCTCGGAGCGGTGACGATATCGACAAATATGGCAGGGCGCGGTACGGACATACTTCTCGGAGGAAACGCCGAGCATCTTGCCAAAAACGAAATGCGCCGTCTCGGCTACGACGAGGAGACGATAGTCCTCGCGACGGGCTCCTCTCTCTCGGTGAGCGAGGAGGTTGCGGACGCGCGCGGGGTGTTCCGCGAGCTTTACAAAAAGTATCAGGAGGAGATAAAGCCCGAGGCAAAGAAGGTCTGTGAGGCGGGCGGACTTTTCGTCATAGGAACGGAGCGCCATGAGAGCCGCCGTATTGACAATCAGCTTCGCGGGCGCTCGGGGCGTCAGGGCGACCCCGGAGAATCGAGGTTCTACGTCTCCTTTGAGGACGACGTCATAAGACTTTTCGGCGGCGACAGACTTCAGGACAAGATGAATATGATTCCTCTTGCCGAGGGGCAGAGCCTTGACAGCAAACTCCTTTCGTCGGGAATCGAGCGCGCCCAGAAGAATATTGAGGGACGTCATTTCAATGCCAGAAAGAACGTGCTCCAATACGACGACGTTATGAATGAGCAGAGAAAGCTGATTTACGCTCAGAGAAACGAGGTTCTCTCGGGCAAGAGCCTCAGAGACAAAATCGTCTCGATGATAAACGAGACGGTGTCAGAGTCTGTCGATTCGTTTTTGCACGAGGACGATACGTCTCTTTGGGACGTCGAAGCTCTCAAGGCGAAGTACATGAATCTGCTTGCGACGGCTGAGGATTTTAACGATATAGATTCAAAGCATGCCGCAAAGGAGAGGGAGAGAATACGCGAAACTCTTCTGTCCCGCGCCATGAACATTTACGAAAACAAGGAAAGCGTTGTTTTCGGCGAGGATGTAATGCGCGACGTCGAGAGGGCGGTGTTGCTCAGAAACGTCGACCTCAAATGGATGGACCATCTCGAGGCAATGGACGATTTGCGCGATACGGTCGGACTTCAGGCTTATGCGCAGAGGAACCCGATAAGCGAGTACAGGATATACAGCGGAGAGCTGTTTGAGGATATGATATCTCAGATACGCGACGACACCGTGCGCGGAGTTTTGTCCGTCGTTCCGCGCGAAAAGGTCGCCGAGAGACGTCAGGTCTACAAAATAGCAGGCACGGCGGGCGGCGACGGCACCGTTAAAAAGAAGCCTGTTGTAAACAGCGAGAAAAAGGTCGGAAGAAACGACCCGTGCCCTTGCGGGTCGGGCAAAAAGTATAAAAAATGCTGCGGACAGTGACGCGCGACGTATAAAACGGCAGCGGAGCGGAACTGTAAAATATAAATTGCACAGCGAAGCTCTGCGTCGTTTATTTTATAAAAAAGACACTTGACCGCGCACCGATTGGAGGTTGACTTATGAATTTTTCTCTTGTTTTGGTCGGTTTTATATTCTTTTTGAACCCGTGCGTGTATACAGTCGATATTCTGCCCGATTTTATAGGCGCGCTGCTCGTTTTCTGCGGAATTGTCCGTCTCTCGCATATTTCCGAGCCAATCGAGAACACCCTCGGGAAAATATGGGGGCTATTTTCAATCGGCGTTTTAAGACTGATTCTTTCGGTGATGTATCAGAGCTTCGACGGCTCCTTTAAGCTGCTTGTAAGCTTCAGTCTGTCCGTCGCGGAGGCTATTCTGATTCCGCTTGTGATAAGCGGCGTCATAAGCGGTCTTGAGGGGCTTAAAATACGCTACGGCGCCGAATTTACCTCTCCGGGAAAAGAAAAGCTGTATGTAAAATACGATGTCAGCCGTCTCAGAGTGCCGCTTATCGTGTACACGGCCGTAAGGCTTTTCATGTCCGTTTTGCCCGAGTTTACGGAGCTTGATTTGACCGGCGCGCCGGGCGGTGTCGTATCGGATACCGAGCTGCCGCAGATGTATGAGTTCAAGCCGCTTCTGTACGGCTTTGTCACATTTATTATTTGTATTGCGATGATATTTGTGATTGTGAGATGCTGCAAAACCTTCAGGCTCTATTCGTCCGACAAAAAAATGCTCGAGGATATAAAAAGCAAGCTCGCCGCGGACAGGGAAGAGTTCCCGCGAAAATATGCACGCGGACAGCTTAAAGTGGTATATATCTTCACTCTGATTGGAGTTATTCTGTCTCTGGCATTCTATACGGACGGAGTCAACCGCATACCGAGGCTTCTTTGCGCCGCGGCGTTTCAGACGTTTTTCATTTTATTCTCGTCCGTAAAAAAGGAAAGACTTTTCGGGTCTATTTCCTGCGGCGCGACGGCGGCCCTTTCGGTCGTATACTATATCGCCTCCAACCGCTTTTTCTCGGAATTTCTCGAGGAGCAGGTCGGCGAGATTGCCGAGGCGACTTTGCCGTTCGTGTTTCTCTGCGCAGCGTCGGTGCTTGAGAGCGCCGCGCTGTTCTTCATGCTGTTTTCGGCAAGCAGAGTAGTGTTCCGAAAGGCAAACGAAGCGTTTGAGCTTATCGGCGACGTTCAGCGAAAAAGCGATAAGAAAAGAAAAATTAAAAAACAGATTGTTATGCTTCGCGCGGCGTCGGCTCTGTTTTGCGTTTTCTCGGCGCTCTATCTTCCGCTGCACATTTCATTTCCGTTTGTCAACTTTTTAATCGTTTTTTCCGAAATTCTGCTTGCAGCGGCGGCGTACTTTATCGACGTAAGGCTTTAAAAAAGCATAAAGAGTATTCTGTATTTTCATATTATTTATCTCTAAGATAAAATTGCGGCATTTTTGCCGCTTTTTTATTTTCTATACTTGACTTTTCGTATATTGCGTGATAAAATAAAACGGGTGTTATAAAACATACGTTATATAAAAAGAAAGGAGAAAGCTGTGCCGCCGAAAGCGAAATACACAAGAGAGGAAATAGCCGATACGGCGTTTCAGATGGTGCGGCGCCACGGCATGGATTTTCTGAGCGCGCGCAGCCTTGCCGCGGAGCTCGGAACGTCGACCGCGCCGATTTTCACGGCGTTCGGGAATATCGAAAATCTCGCCTCTGTCGTGACAGAGCGGGCGGGCGCGCTCTATAACGATTATATAAAAGAGGGAATGAAGGACAGTCTGCCGTTTAAGGGTGTTGGAATGAAGTACGTTCAGTTTGCAAAGGACGAGCCCGAGTTATTTAAACTTCTTCTTTCCGATTTAAACCATGGCGGCGAGCCGTCGCATTTTCTGCCGTCAGCCGATGAAAACACGCCGTCGGTTCTTGACGTGATAAAAAAAGCCTACGGTATCGACGAGGTTGGCGCGGCAAGGCTTTACAATCATATGTCGGTATATACTCACGGGCTTGCCTCGCTTTTTGCGTCGGGGAGCTACGTTTTTACGCTTAACGACGTGAGCGAGATGCTGACGGAGATATTCAGCGCGGTAATCGCGGAGATAAAAAAACACGGCGGAAATGCGGGATAAAGAGGGGTAAACGAAAGGGTAAAAGAGAAATGGAAGAAAACACGGTTAGAGTATCGGAAAGCGAAAATATAAAAAATATTATAGAAATAAAAAATTTGACAAAGAACTACGGAAACGTAAAGGCGGTGTCGGATCTCTCGTTTTCGGTAAGAGAGGGTGAGCTTTTCGCGTTTCTCGGCGTAAACGGCGCGGGGAAGTCAACAGTTATAAATATTATCTGCGGCGTTCTTTCAAAGGACGGCGGAGAGGTGCGTGTCGGCGTATCCGACGAAAAAAACGATAACGTCGGAGCGCGCCTCGGCGTGGTGTTCCAAGGCTCGGTGCTCGATATGTCCCTTACGGTTCTTGAAAACCTCAGATGCCGCGCCGCGCTGTACGGCATACACGGCGAAGCTTTTAAAAAAAGGTTGTCGGAGCTTTGCGGCCTTCTCGGCTTTGAGGATATTCTGCGCCGTACCGTCGGACGGCTGTCGGGAGGGCAGAGACGGAAAATCGACGTCGCGCGCGCGCTTCTCCATTCGCCCGGAATACTCATACTCGACGAGCCGACAACAGGTCTTGACCCTCAGACGAGAAGCACTCTTTGGAGCGTCATATCGGACGTCAGAAAAATGAGCGGCATGACTGTTTTCCTGACGACCCACTACATGGAGGAGGCGGCGGGGGCTGACCACGTTGTAATACTCGACGGCGGAAAAATCGCGGCAGAGGGCACGCCTCAGGAGTTGAAGAACAGGTATACAGGCGACTATATAACGGTTTACGGTGTGAGCGAAGAGAAAATAAGAGAGCTCGGAGTAAAATACGAGCCGCTCGGCGGGGGGCTTCGCATATTTGTCCCGAATACCGCCGCGGCGACAGAGCTTATCGTAAAGCACACGGAGCTGTTTTCCGATTACGAGGTGACAAAAGGAAATATGGACGACGTGTTTTTGAATGCAACAGGCAAAAAGCTGACGGAGGAAACGGGAAAATGAGCGGCGTAAATACAAATAATATAAAAAATATCAGAGTTTATTTTGCGCTCGTAAGGCGAAACGTCCTTATGTTCTTTAAGGACAAAGGGCTGTTCTTTACGGCTCTTATCACACCGGCAATTCTTTTGGTGCTCTATTCCTCCTTTCTCGGAAATATCTACCGAGACAGCATTTTGCAGTCAATGCCGAGCGGACTCTCTGTTCCCGAAAAGCTCATAAACGGCCTTGTCGGCTCGCAGCTCCTCTCGTCAATACTCGCCGTCTCGGCGGTCACAGTCGCCTTTTGCTCCAATATGCTTATGGTGCGCGACAAGGCGACAGGCACCGTCACCGATTTTCGTATTTCCCCCGTAAAGAGCCAAACTCTCTCGCTCGCCTATTATACCGCTACTCTCATATCGACGTTTGCGGTCTGTCTGTTCGGGGCGCTTGTCGGATTTATATATCTTGCGTTTGTCGGATGGTACATGAGCTTTTCGGACGTTCTTCTTCTCCTTCTTGCCGTGTTTCTTCTCACAATGTTCGGAACGGCGCTCTCAAGCATTGTAAATTTCTTTTTGTCAACTCAGGGGCAGATATCCGCCGTCGGAACGCTCGTCAGCTCGGGCTACGGATTTATATGCGGAGCATATATGCCGATTGCAAGCTTTTCGTCGGGTCTGCAAAAGGTTCTGATGTTCACTCCGGGCATATACGCGACCTCTCTTCTCAAATCAAACGCCACGCGGGGCGCGTTTCGGGCGCTTTCCGACATCGGCGCCCCCGACGCTCTTATCGACGGGATAAAAAGCAGTATCGACTGCACACTGACCTTTTTCGGAAAAAAGGTGGAGACGGGCGCTATGTATCTTGTCCTTTGCCTGTCGACAGCCGTTTTGATTGCCGTTTACATTCTTCAGAGCGCAGTCAAAAGAAAAAGGTGAATTTTTGAGGCGAGGGAAGTCGGCAAGAGATTTTGAGTCCGCGCAGTCTAAATTTTAAATAGTGAAAAAAGCCCTTTGCAAAGCCGAAAAACACGGTTTTGCAAAGGGCGTAAATTTATTATAATTTATATATTATGAATTCAGCGCGTCGAGAATTTCGGTGTTCCCGTTTGTATCGTAAATCACAAGCAGCAGCGCGTCGTCGTATGCCTTAAAGGTTCTCTTTTCGGCAAGGGCGCTTTGCTCGGGGTCGTAAATCGCGTTGGTCGCAATAAGATTCTGAACGTACACGTCGTTTACCGCCGTTTGAACCTCGCCGACAGTCTCGGCGCTCACACCGTCCTTGAAGAAGAACAGCGCGAAGGTCTTTGAGCTGTTCGTCGCGGGATAGGTGACAACGAATTTGTCTATCGTGTCAAGAAGCGCCTCGTCCTCGATGCCGTAAAGATTTATAAGAGTATCCTCAATCTCCCAGCTTTCACGGGACTCGTCCTCGGAGCTTATAAACTCTGTATCCGAAAAATCAAATTTTTCTTTAATGAGTGTCGTCGCGCTTTGAATGTCCTTCGGGAATTTGTTTGAATTGTCTCCACCTGCGCCCTCGGCGCCCGATTTGTCATTATCATTGCAGGAGGCAAGGAGAGCCGCGAACATAAAGATACAAAGCGCGAGGCAGGCGCATTTTATGATTTTTTTCATGAGTTTATCCTTTCACATTTTAATCTGATTAACTTAAAAAATTAAATGTTTGTCTTTTTTATTATTTATTGCCGAATCAATTATAATTTATTTATTTCGCAAATTGCAAGCTCATTAAGACGCGAGAGCGGTTTTTATATGTTTTTCCGCTATCTGAAGGATTATAACGTCGGCGCCCGAATTTTGAATCGTATTCTTGTCGAATTTGTATGTCCAGTCAAACGTCGACTGCTTGAAGCTGTCCTTCAAAAATCCGCTGAGAGCGACGGAGAACGAGTCTCTGAGCATGTACATTGACGGCGCGGAGCTGTTGTAGTTGTTTGTCCATTTGTACCAGTAGAGGTGGTCGGAGTAACCGCACGGCCACTTATAGCAGAACGCCCACTGTCCCCACGGGTCCTTCGGTCTGCTTGTAAATCCCGAGGCTGTTTTCCCGCTTTTAAGCGTGTACACGGGGCCGGGCTCGCTCGTTGCGTCGTATGTCCCGAGGTAGTACGCCTGGTCCTTCATAAACGTCTCGCAATAATTTATTTGATAATCGCTTCCGGTGTGAACTACAACATTCGGAAAATCCTTTTTGATTACGTTCATTATCTGCTGATAAGCGATAAATCCGCCGTGATTGTTCCAGTGTGTGTCCGTCTTATAGTAAAGCGCACGCTGAGGATAGGCGGCCTTTGCCGCAAGAAGGCTTTCTCTTGTGTCGATTACATTGACGCCCGCCGAGCTGAGCGCGTCGACCACCTGGTCGATTCTGCGGTACGAGCCCATCGGATAGCTCTCGGGCATGTAATTACTGTATATGGAGTTTTTATTCGGCACGATTACAATGTAAAGCCTTTTACCGAGCGACTTCAGCCAATCGCTCCTTTCGCTCCACTTTTTGACAAGACTGTCCGTACTTGAATAATGGGACGTGCCCTCGTAGTCCTCGAAGGTGTCGCCGCAGAAAAGAAAACCGTCGTAGCCTATAAGTGTCGTCGAATACGTTGTGCTCCCGCGGAGAAGAACGCCGGGCTTCATGTCCTCGCTTCTGATAAGAGGACGGTTGTATGACTCTCCCGGCTTTGTGGCGCCCTCCTTTCGGAGCGGCATGTAGGGAAGAGTCGTCGATGTATCCTCATATTCCCCAATCGGCGCGTCGGCGTACACATGGGGTCTTGACGGGTCTGTGGAGACCTGCGGGGAGGAGGTGTTTCCCGACGAGCCGCCGGAGGATGTGCCGCCATTGCTCGACGAGCCGCCCGATACGCCGACTTCGACGTCGATGCTTCCGCTCTGAGTGGTGGAGCCCTGTGGCGCCGTCGTATCGGCAGTGGGGGCGGATGTCGTTTCTTTAGCTGTCGTCTCGTCCTTTTTTTCGGTCTCCGACTCTTTTTCGGAATCTTTTTCGGACTCGTCGCCTTCCTCGCTGTCGTCTTTATCTTTATCGTCTTTTTCGCTGTCTTTTTCCGTTTCGGAGTCCTCGCCGCCCGATTCAACGCCGTCGGCGGGCGCGGTGTCCGTCTGCCCGCTCTCGCCCGTCAGTATGTCCGACGGCTCGGTGCGTCTTACTGCAATGAATATACCGGTAAGAACGACTGCGAAAACAATAACTGTCGCCGCAATCGGTATTGCTTTTTTGTCTTTGAACGACGTTTTGATTTTACCTGTGATTTTTTTTGTAAAGTCCTTCAGCTTTTGAATTGAATTCTTCAAAAAACTTTTCAGTTTGTCCATAAAAGGTCTCCCGAGGGTTGCATTGATATTGTCAATTATATCAGAAAAATGTGTACAATTCTACACTTAAAACAAATATATTTACAAATTGCAAAAATATTTTTCGCACATCGCTTTAATAAACGAAAGCGATTTTTCGAGTCGCGCGTCGCTTATCTCACACCCGTCGACAATTCCCGGAGATTCAAGCGTAAAAGAGCCTCCGTAGGAAAGCTTTGCGAGAGAGGAAAAAATGAGAGGGAAGTCGGCAATCCCCTCGCCCGGGTGCCATACCGGTCTGAGGCACGAAAATTCTTTAAGTCCGCCCCGATAGTCGCTTATATGTACGTGCTCGATTTTTTCCGCGACCTTGTCGTCGAGGGTCTCTTTCGGCTGACGGTGACATGTCGCAAATCTCGTGTCGAAGATAAGACCTACTTTGTCAAAGTATTCAGCAAGGTCCCTCCAGTTTGACAGAGGATCCCTCTTTGCCGACGGGACGTTTTCAATAAGTATTTTTATACCGAATGAATCCGATATTTCAAGCAGCTCGCCGAGCCACTCTATATTATATTTTATCTCACTGTCGGAGCTCAGCCCGCCCCAAAGGTGAAGCACCGTGCGTCGGCTCTCGACCTCTGACGCTATCTCGCAGCACCTTTTAAAAAGCTCCTTTGCGGCGGTCTTTTTTTGCAGCGCCTCGTTCTTTTCCCCGCGGGACATAAGTACCGCGGCGTCGGAAAAAAGAGTGCCTATTTCCTTGTCGCTGTGAAGCACGGGGAAGGTGATTCCCGCGCCGAGAAACTCTCGCGTCACCTCTTTTGTATTCTCATAATAGCGGCTTATCACCATAAATTCCGCGCCGTCGGCAAAGCCTTTTTCCATAAGACGCGGAACGACCTCTGTCACCTTGTGCCAATTATAGCCGTTTCTCCTTTCCACAAGAGAGCCCGTGGAAAGATATATTTTATTTTTTATGCCGCATTCCGCATTCTCTTTTAATTTTACGTTCAATTTTACGTTCAATTTTACGCCCCCCTCGCATTATCTTTCAGAATTTTATCATACTTTGAGACTAAAGGCAATATTTAAATATAAAATTGCCTTTCCGAAATGTCGGTATTTTTATTTGAAAACGGCGCCTTAAAGAACTTTTAACGACCCGAAAAACTTTATGGCGCGCGGGGGTTTTCAAAATACTCTTTTTGTGGTAAAATATATAAAACAAAACAGAAACGAACATAAGTCCGAAACAAAGCTTGCAAGGAGAAATGCGCTTTATCTGCGCGAGGCGATTTATGGCTGACATTATGGCTGAAAACGAGTTGGAAAACATAAGCGGCGAATCCTTCGATATAAGCCTGCTGTATCCGAGGGGAGCGGAGGAAAAACGCTGCATGACGGAAAGCAAGGACGCTTTTTCCGTCCTTGAGCTCTCGGAAGTTTTTGAAATGAAAAATTCCGACGCGTCAAATTTTCTCACGTCGGACAAGAATACCATATTATACAGGCAGGATACCTTCAGGGACCTTATCTCATGTCCCGAGGCTGTCGGCGTGCTCAAAAAATGCGTGCCGATTCTTTCCGATATACTCAGTCTGCGCCGTATGGGCGCCGAGTCCGACGAGTCGGGAGACGGCTACCTCTACAGCATAACCGAGGTCGAGCTGTATATGTCTCTTATCGAAATACTCTCCGAGGACATGCTCCCGCTCGGCGAGAGGTTTCACGGGGAGGCGATGAAGTCCTTTTGCGCAAGGGTCGCCGAGCTCTCACAAAGCGAATACCATAAAAAAATAAACGAGCGCCTTTCGGAGCTGACAAGCAGGGTGAGAGACATAAAAAGCGTCGTGATAGGGGTAAACCTTGACGCGGCGCTTCGTCCGGAGAGCGCGGGAGTGCTTGCCGTCAGCGGCAAAAGGGTAAACGGCAGCGGCGCGGTCGAGCGCATACTCAGATTTGACTTTAAAACGGACGAGATGACGTCGGTCGCGCCTCTTGTGCCGTTTGAAAAGGCAATGAACGAGAACGAGCAGAACGCGATGAGAATAGCCGTAAACAACGCCGTGAGCTCGGTATTCAAATCCAACATTAGGTCGTGGAAGAAAACGGTCCGCGCCTACGTTCTCTCAAATACCGATTTCCTCCTCCGCATGCTCCCCGAGATAGAATTCGTATCGAGAGCGGTGTCCGTAATATCGGAGCTCACTCGCCTCGGCGTCGCTCTCTCATACCCGAAAATCGTCGACTCTTCTCGCCCCGTGTTCTCGGCGCGCGGACTTGTAAACCCCGTAATCGCCCTCAAGACGGAAGACAAAATGGTCAAAAACGACCTTGAGTTTGACGAGGCGGCGGGAATGTATCTTATAACCGGGCCGAACAGAGGCGGAAAGTCCGCTCTGACGTGCGCCGTCGGGGACGCGGCGCTGATGGCGTCACTCGGACTTCCGGTTTGCGCGGAACATCTTGAAATGTCCTTGTGCGACAACGTTTTCTGCCATTTTCCCCAAAACGCCGACGACTCGGTCAATATGGGCAGACTCGGCGAGGAATGCTCAAGACTTTCGGATATCTTCTCAAAGGTGACAAAGGACAGCGTCGTACTTCTTGACGAATCCTTTTCGTCCACCGGCGCGTATGAGGCGTCGTATATCGCCTCGGAGGTACTCTGCGCTCTCAGCGTTGTCGGCTGCCGCACGCTGTTTTCGACCCATCTGCACGAGCTCTCGCTGAGGCTCGAAGAGCTCAACCGCTCGTTTGCAAAGTACGGCGGAGTTCCGCTCGACAGCCTTGTCGCCGACATATCGAACGGCGAGCGCAGCTTTAAAATTTCAAGAGTCGCCCCCGAGGGGAAAAGCTACGCCGCCGACATTGCGGGTAAATACGGCCTTTCCTTTGAGAGCATTATGAAAAAGCTTAAAGGCGGCGAAAAATAGAACGCAAAAGCAGAAAAACGAAAAAAGAGTGAAAAAGCGGGAAAAAAAGAATCGAAAAAGTATTGATTTTTCCCGACGCTTGTGGTATACTCTTATGGCGATTTGAAAAAAACAATTATTTATCCCACATAAACGGAGGTGTTTGAGATGGCAAAGTGCTGTATTTGCGGCAAGGGCGTAACATTCGGTCAGAATGTTTCCCATTCGCACCGCAGAACAAACAGAGCGTGGAAGCCTAATATAAGAAAGGTAAAAGCTGTGGTAAACGGAACGCATACGACAGTTTCCGTGTGTTCCCGCTGCCTGAGGTCCGGCAAAGTAGAACGTGCCTGAGCTTTTGACTTTGTCAACGGCATTCAAATATCAAAAGAGCAGGCCGCGCGGCTTGCTTTTTTGATTTTCACGTTCTTATTTTCTTTTTTACTAAAAAGCAAAAAAGCGTTTTGAGGGTCTCTTTGTGAACATGGATACCGAAAAAAGAGCGGAGCTTGGGGCGTTTTGCTCCCGCGAGGCGCCGCCTTCCGCAAAGAAGCGCCTGTCGGAGCTCTGCGGCAGGGTATTTTTACTCCCGCCTGACGACTCGCTCTCAGAGCCCGTCGCCGCGCACCCCGATATGCTCCTCACGGTGATAGGTGAAAATCTCATCTGTCATCGGGATTATTTTGAAAAAAACTCTGCGCTGATGGAGGAGGCATGCGCCTTTTTCGGCTGCGCCCCGATTTTGTCGGAGTCAAAAAGAGCGCCGACGTATCCGCACGACGTCGCCTTCAACGCGCTTGTGACCGACAAATTTGTCTTTTGCAATACGTCCCATACGGCAAGGGAAGTCCTCATGTGCGCGGAAAACGCAGGGCTTCGCGTCGTCCACGTAAATCAAGGCTACGCCGCATGCTCGTGTATATACGCCGAGGGTACTCTTATAAGTGCCGATATGTCGCTGCTTTGCGCGGCGGAAAAAAACGGAGTTCGAACACTGAAGGTTCCGCCCGGGAATATAACTCTCGCGCCGTATGACACGGGCTTTATCGGCGGCGCGTCGGGATTTTTTGACGGTACTCTTTATACCTTCGGAAATATACCGCGCGCGGACGGCTTTGAGCCATTGCTCGATTTTCTTGACGCGCGCAAAATAAAGATTCTCCCGCTCTGCGAGGGGGGACTTTCGGATTTCGGTGGAATAAAGCTCGCGGCGAGAAAAAATAAATAATATAAAAAACGAAAATTCGGAGAAAAACTATGACAAGCGAAAAAATATATTTAATAGAAAACAACGATAAGGTAACTCTTACGACGTACATCTCGGGCGACGAGCCCGAGATTATGGCAAAGCCCCGTCCCGCCATGGTGGTGCTTCCCGGCGGCGCGTATATGTTTTTGTCCGACAGAGAGGGCGAGCCCGTCGTAAAAAAATTTTTTGCGGAGGGCTTTAACTGCTTTCTTCTCCGTTACTCCGTAGCGCCCGACGCCGTCTTTCCCGAGCCGCTTCGGGAAGTGTCCCTTGCGATAATACACATAAAGGAAAACGCGGAAAAATACAACGTGGACCCCGAGAGAATATTTGTCTGCGGCTTTTCTGCGGGAGGGCATCTTGCCGCCTGCGCGGGAACTATGTGGCACCTTGATATTGCAAAGCCGTATGACTCAATGCCCTTCGGGCAAAATAAGCCTCGCGGAATGGTTCTTTGCTATCCTTGGATATCTCTTGACCCCGAGGTAGGTCACAGGGAATGTACAGTCAGTATATGCGGCGGCGAGCCGACGACGGAAAAAATAGAGGCGCTTTCCCCCGACAGACAGGTCTCTGACAAAACGGTTCCCGCATACATCTGGACGACGTGCACTGACGATTGCGTCGACGTTAGAAACTCCTTTTTAATGGTCGAGGCGCTTGCAAAACAGAATATCCCATATGAATTTCACGTTTTCTCAAGAGGACGCCACGGGCTGTCTCTCGCGAACTCGGAAACCTCATACGGGGGAGAGAAGTCTCTTGAACTGTGCGACGTCGCGACGTGGATTGACGAGGCGATTTTCTGGTGCAAAAACAACTGAAAACGCGCGAATTATCAAAAAAGTAAAACTGCAAATAAATAAAACAAAACCCGACCGCACGGTCGGGAGCATGCACCTGTGGCGGAACTGGCAGACGCGTCGGATTTAGGATCCGATATCTCAGATGTGCAGGTTCGATTCCTGTCAGGTGCACCAAGTTTTAATAGTTCGGACACTGCCATATTCTTTTTGCCCGGCGGAATGTTCGGAATTGTTTCAAAAACAGCGGACAAGGTATAAGCCTTGCCCGCTGTTTTTGAATGCCCGCTCCGTTTCGGAGGAGAGGGCATCTGAAAATTTGTCTACTTGTTTTTTTGTGCGGCTATGTCGGCTCGTATAAGCTGCTTGATATATCCCGCCTTGTTTTGCACACTCTCGAGCTTGTCTATAATGTCCTGCTCGGTCGTCGTAAAGCAAGGGAGAGAATATTGTTTCTTGTACTTTGCCGCGTATCGTTCCTGCGGGGTTTTCTTTTTTTCACTCATAGCGCACACCTCAAAATAAATCGTTTGTTAAGATATATTCGCGTAGCTCCGTTTCTGTCTTGCATATCTCTTTCGATACCTCGACGCAAACGGAGAGCTTGCCGTCCTCCTTTTTAACCGTCCATTTGTCGCTATGCTCCGTTATTACATAAAAATTTTCGCCTTTTGTAATGTTCATATTTCCGCCTCCCTATTGAAATTTTCAAAAAACTATGCTATAATAGGGCTTACGGGAGGGGCTTTCGCCCCGTCCCTGCCTATGAGCTTATTTGCTCTCGGGTTTAGCCTTGCTCGGCTTTGGCTTTTTAAGCGTTATTTTAACTACTACACTTTGCACTGTGTCGTTATTTTCAACTGCTTTTACCTCCTTTCTGTAATCTATTATACCATAGTTATATAACTATGTCAATACTTTTTTGAAAAATTTTTGTATTTTTTCAAAAAAAATTACGCCCGCCGAATGACGGGCGCTTATTCGTTTTATACATTTATGCTTTTGTGAGATACTTGATGTCGACAGCACCTGTGACTGCTCCCGTTGTCTGAGTTGAGACAACAATTCTACTTCTATTTATTTCGGACGAGAGCTGCTTATTTACCTGATTTGCAATATCGGCGAATTTTGATTCGAGATACGGGTCGGGGCAAGCCGTCGGAACAAAGAAGCAGTCTCCCGGTTCGGCTCACTCTTGATGCTTGCCGCCTCGATTGTTATTGCCTTGTAGTTGTTGTGACGCTGTTTGACGTCCATGCGGCGTTCTTCTCCTCGACGTAAAATTACCTCTGTTCATTTGTCAATGATGTGTGAATCCGTATAGGGACAAAAATGTTATGTAAGGCGGCAGGAGATGGATTTCCTGCCGTTTTGCCCGTTATC
>CANRNZ010000025.1 GCA_947632135.1 uncultured Clostridia bacterium | reverse complement strand
GACTGCAATCTCGACTCCGCAAAGCTCAAGGACTCCGCCTTTTTCGGTAATTTTTTTCGGTACGGGAATTATCTTCATAAAAAAACTTCTCCTTAGAAAAACGCAAAATATTAAGGTGAGGAGAGTCGAACCACACCGCCTACAGTATAGCACAGCGAAAGTTGAATTGTCAATGAAATGCCGGGCGTAAAATTATTTTTTTGCCTCTTTTTGCATTTAATTCATTTTTTATTTTTCTTTTATTTTTTTTATTTTTTATTTCTCTTTTATTTCTCTCTTGCTTTTTCTTTTTTTATTTCTTTTTTGCTTTTTTCTTTTGTTTTTTATTTTTCTTCTTTTTTGTTTTTATTTCCCCGCAGGCTTTGCGGCGAAAGGCGCGGCGCGGCGTCTTTTATTTCGCCTTACGCGGTTTATGTGCCGCTCGAAGTCGCCGTTTTCAATCAGCTCCGTTATGACGAGCTGCTCAAAGGTGGGGACGGTGCAGGAATAAAAGCCGAGCTTTTCCGCAAACCTTGAGGCAAGCTCCTTTGGAAGAACCATGTACCCGACCCGAAGCGCGGGGGAGAGCGTTTTTGAAAACGTGTTCATGTAAATTACGTTCCCGCGCGGAGAAAGCGAAAACAGAGTGTCCTCGGGCTTTCGCGAAATCGAAAACTCGGACTCGAAATCGTCCTCAATAATATACCTCCCGTCGGCGGACGCCCAGCTCAGGTACTCGTGCCGCTTTGACGCCGTGGCGGTAACTCCGCTCGGATAGCTCCTGTACGGGGTTATATGCAGCACGTCGGCGTTTGACGCGCGAAGAAAAGCGCTCTCGATTCCGTCGCCGCCGAGCGGGAGCAGCTCGCATTTCACCTCGGACGCCTTGTACACCTGCTCTATTTTTTTGTACGAGGGGTACTCGACGGCATATGTGAGCGTGCGCCCGAGAAGCTCGAGCGCGAGCCCGTAAAGGTACTCGGAGCCGGAGCCTATTATTATCTGCTCCGATTCGACCTTTATCCCCCTGCCGCGCGCAAGATATCCCGCGAGAGCGCGCCGCAGAGCGTATGTGCCAGAGTTCGGAGAGCGCTCGAGTATCGCCTCGCCTTTCTCGCTTATCACGCGGCGCATCGTCTTTGCGAGAACGGAATAGGGAATCGAGTCGGAATAGTCCGAATTTTCGGCGGATTTTGCGGACTCGGCAGACTCGGCAGTTTCGGCGGAGCTTGAGTGTTTTGCCGACTCGGCGGAAGGCGCGGGCGGGGAAAACGGGAGGGCGGGAGGCCTGGACTTTGAAAAAGAGTCCGAGGGGAGAAACGACACGTAGTACCCGCTTCTCTCGCGGCTCTCTGCGTACCCCTCGTCGCAGAGCATTTCATACGCGTGCTCGACGGTCACTGTGCTGACGCATTCCTTTTCGGCAAGGACTCTCTTTGAGGGCAGTCTGCTTTTGTATTGGTATGCTCCGCCGACTATCCCCTCGCGCAGCTTTGTGTAAAGGCGCATGTATTCGGGCGTTTTTGACTTGCTTTTCATTTTTTTATTTCCCCATTTGTTTAAACTGGTAATATAAAATTCTTTAAAACTGGTTATTTTAATCATGTCAGATTTATTATATACTATCGCAGACAGAAAATCAACAGGCGGGAGTGAAATAAAATTACGGAAAACAACGAAAAAATCACGGAAAGTGCCAAAAAAAGCACGGAAAATACCGTTAAAATCTCAAGAAATACCGTTAAAAACTCAAAAAGTACAGTTAAAATTTCTAATAGTACCGAAAAAATCTCGGAAAATACCGAGAAAAACGCGGAAAAAAGCAATATAAACGGCTCAATAAATCACAATATAAACCCAAATTTAAATTCAAATTTAAATTCCGATTTGAATCGCGCAGTAAATCACAACAATCAGAAAAAAATAGCCGTTATAAACGACTTCTGCGGATTCGGGCGGTGCTCTATCGCGGCGGCGCTGCCGATTATCTCCGCAATGAAAATACAGTGCTGCCCCCTGCCGACGTCGATTTTTTCAAATCACACGGGATTTGACAGCTTTTATTCTGTCGATTTTACGCCGCACATGAAAAGATACATTGACGAGTGGAAAAAGCTCGGGCTGCGCTTTAACGGCATACTGACGGGGTTCCTCGCCTCGACGGAGCAGATTGAAATCGTGGAGGATTTTTTGAAGTATTTCAAAACGGAGGACACGGTGATCGTCGTCGACCCGGTTATGGGAGATTACGGGAAGCTTTATCCGACATACATGCCGAGCCTTGCGGAAAAAATGGCAAGTCTTGCGCGTTACGCCGACATACTCACGCCGAACCTTACAGAGGCTTGTATCCTTACGGGGAGGGGGTACGAAGAGGAGATGGGGGACGGAGAAATTTTTGAAATGTGTCGGGAAATTTGCGAAATGGGGCCCGAAAAAATTGTGATTTCGGGCGTTGAGAGGCAGGGTGATCTTGACAATTTTATTTATGAAAAAGGAGGGGCGATGACGACGGTGCGGGAGCACAAGGTCGGGGCTTGCCGCTCGGGAACGGGAGATGTTTTTTCGGCGATAATTGCCGCAGCTACGGTACTTGGGCGGGATTATGAGAGCGCTGTGAGGCGCGCGTCGCGCTTTATTGCGCGGGCGCTGAGGCGCACTTCGGAGATGCAAATTCCGGCGACGGACGGGATATGTTTTGAGGAATTTCTCGGGGAAATAAATGACGCCGCGGACGGCGGCGAGAGGCAATAATAGGACGAAAACGGGACGAAAACCGAGACATTTCAGAGTTATAATTAAGACATTTCAGCGACACTTTAGTGACACTTTGATGATACCGAAACGGTAGTGAAAGGATGCATGTAAAAAAATGGATAAAAAGAAGCTCAGGTATATATGTATTTCGGGTGTTTTCTTCGCGCTCGTATTTGTTTTTACGGCATACGTACACGTGCCGGTGTTCTCGTCGAACGGGTACACGCACGTCGGCGACGCGTTTGTGTATCTTGCCGCGTGCATACTGCCCGCGCCTTACGCGATATTTGCGGGGGCCGGGGGAGCCGCGCTTGCGGACGTTCTGACCGGTTTTGCGGTGTGGGCTCCGGGGACTGTAATAATAAAGAGCGCGACGGTGCTTTGCTTTTCGAGGAAGGGCGGGAAGATAATTACCGTGCGGAACCTTTCGGCGCTTGTTCCCGCGTGGGCAATTTGCATTGGGGGGTACTACCTTTACGAGTCGCTAATAACTCTTAATTTTATTGCTCCCGCCGCGGGGATACCGGGGTATGTTATTCAGTCGGCGCTCAGCAGCGCGCTTTTTGTGCTCAGCGGGAAGGCGCTTGAGGGGCTTGGAGTCAGAAGGATTATTGAGGGGTGAAAGGACTTTGATGTTCGCACTCGCCCAACACAAAAGTTTTCGTTCACCTTTTTCAAAGTTCGCACGAACTTGTTCGGGAAGTTTTCGCCCGCCTTTTTCAAAGTTCGCACGAACTTGTTCGGGAAGTTTTCGTTCACCTTTTTCAAAAGGTGACAGGGTTCGGGGCGGCGCCCCGACTTTACGCGTTCTTTTTGCAAAGCTTTTTCCTCGGCTTCTGAGTCAAGAAAAAGCGTTGGGCGGTTTGCGGTGCATGAAAGGGCGAGGCAATAACTTCAAAATTTAAGCTAAAAATTTTTCGGAAACTAACTTCACTGACGCTTTTCTTTGACGCAATCGGCGCAAAGAAAAGCTGCAAAAGAAACGCCAAAAACGGGGGCTCTGCCCCTCGACCCCGCAAGCTTTTGAAAAAGCTTGACCAAAACTTTCCGGACGAGTTTGCGCCTCGTGATGATGTGTGGGCGAAAACTTTTGTGATGGGTGAGTGCGAACATAGTGCGAAAACTTTTGTGATGGGTCTGTGCGAATTTGAAAATAAAAATTTCGGAGGAAATCATGACAATTACGTACAAAGTGAAAAACGGGATTTATGTGAATATGACAAATCGCTGTCCGTGCGCGTGCACCTTTTGTCTGAGAAAAAACGGCGAGGGCGTTTACGGCTCGGACTCTCTATGGCTTGAAAGAGAGCCGACGGTGGATGAGGTTTGCCGCTCGCTCGATATGTGGGGACTTGAAAAGTACGATGAGGTCGTTTTCTGCGGGTACGGCGAGCCGACAGAAAGGCTGCCCGAGCTTCTTGAGGTTTGCCGATATATAAAATCAAAGTATGCGAATAGCGGCATTAAAATCAGGATAAACACGAACGGGCTTTCCGACCTTATTTGGAATGAGAAAACCGCGCCGAGACTTGAGGGGCTTGTGGACACTGTGTCTGTGAGTCTCAACACGGCAAGCAGGGAGGCTTATTTGAAAACGGTGCGTCCGAAGTTCGGGGAGGGGTCGTATGAGGCGATGCTTGAGTTTACGAGGGAGTGTGTGAAGTATGTACCGAATGTTATTATGACTGTTGTTGACGTTGTGACGACGAAGGAGGAGCAGGAGGAGTGCCGCAGGATTTGCGAGTCGCTCGGCGCGACGCTGAGGGTTCGGGCGTTTGAGGGGTGAGAGCGCTTTTTTCAAAGTTTGCGCTGACCCATCGGGAAGTTTTGCTCAAGCTTTTTTAAAAGCTTGCAGGGTTCGGGGCGGCGCCCCGATTTTACGCGTTCTTTTTGCAAAGCTTTTTCTTGCGCTTATAAGTCAAGAAAAAGCGTCGGTGAAGTTAGTTTCTGTAAAACCTTTTTTGCAAACTGCCTGTTTTGTGCCAAGCCCCTATTATTCAGCGAGAACTTCAAAAAATTTCTATTGACATTCTGCGGTGAGTCTGTTATAATATCAATGCGTAAATGCGCAAACTGTTTACCCCTCGCTACTATGGCTCAGTTGGCAGAGCACGTCATTGGTAATGACGAGGTCCCGGGTCCGAATCCCGGTAGTAGCTCCAAAAACGGCAAGGCTGATTAGCCTTGCCGTTTTGCGTTTATTTGTCGACTTAGTCGCTTGTAAGCGCGCCTGCGGCGGATTCGGTGACAGGTATCTCGCTTTTTTCTAAGGGAAGAAGCCATGCCGTTATTTTTCCGTTTTCAGTCACTGCAACCTCGTCGCCGTTTTCGACCATTGAAAGATATTTCCCGAAATTATATTGCATTTCGTCTGCCGTTGCAATAGTCATGTGAACACCCCCTTATTTCTCCAAAACAATTATATTATGTTTCGGCTGAAATTTCAAGGCTATAAGTGAATTTATTGGTGCTTTTTTCTTGACTTGGAAGCCGGGAAATAAGAGTTGGGCGGTTTGTGCTGTACAAAGGAGCGAGGCGCAAAACAGGGAGTTTGCAAAAAAATTCTAACAGAAACTAATTTTTCTGACGCTTTTCTTTGATGCAGAGGCGCAAAGAAAAGCTACAAAAGAAACGCCATGTGTCGGGGCGGTGCCTCGGGGGTTTCGGAAACTAACTTTTCTGACGCTTTTCTTTGACGCAATCGGCGCAAAGAAAAGCTGCAAAAGAAACGCCATGTGTCGGGGCGCCGCCCCGAACCCTGCAAGCTTTTGAAAAAGCTTGAGCAAAACTTTCCAAACGAGTTTGTGCCTCGCGATGAGGTGTGCGAAAAAAACGGCGCTGCCGAGGCAACGCCGTTCCTTTATAATTTAAAGCTTCGAAAATATTTTCTTTAAAGTCTGCAACTTTAAATCTACAGCTCAAAGTCAGCTTGAATGTCTTCTTAAAAGTCAATTCCCGTTGTCACATCTCAGAGTCAATTCTCAAATGTCGTCTCAAATGCCGTGTCTCGATGTCTTATCTCAAAGTCATTCTTTATTGTCTTATCTTTACAGTCTATGTACTCCAAAGTCCGTAGCTTTGCCGTCCTGTGCTCAAATGTCCAAAGTTAAGTCAAGAGTCATTAAATCCGAAACTTTAAAACCGCTTAAGTGAAAACTTAAGTTATTTATTTATTATTTTGCAAGAAGTTTTGCAAGCTCGAGAACGTCCGCCGCTGTTACGTCGCCGCTCTTATCAAGGTCAGCCGCTTTCTTATTCAAATCAACTTCGATACTACCCGCGGCATTCGCCTTGAGTATTCTGAGGTCGACTACGTTGGTCTTGCCGTCGCCGTTTACGTCGCCGAGGACATAATTGAGTTTTGTCCATCTGAATTCGCTGTTGCCCTGTACGAGGTTGTCGATATCCGCTTGCAGACCGAAGCTACGGAATATTGAGTATGCCTTAGCATCAGATGCGGGAGCAAGGTTTGAGAGTCCGTAAATGTCGCCCCAAACTTCGCCGTCTTCCTCGTATTTACCCGCCGCAAGGACTTCGTCGCCGTCAAGCTCGAGCGATACGTAGTAGTAACCGTCGTCGTTCTCGCCGTGTTCGCTTTCGAGCATTGAATTAAATTCATCGACGCGGAATCTGAGTGTGAGCGTATGCCACTCTCCGTCTTCGAGGTCCACAGAGTAAGGAGCCTGGTAGTAGTCAACATCGTTGTCAGACGCGCTGTCTCTTATGAAGAGAACGTTTTCGTCAGCATCATAGCCCGCCTTGTAGCCCATTCCGCTCGCTCCGCCGAACCAGAAGTAGAACGTATGACCGTAGTTTTCCGTATCGTTTGTATCGTATGTGCCGTTGAATCTTATATCAACGGAGATAGAGTAGTCTGTTCCGTCGTCGTAGTCGTTATTGAGCTGGACATAGACAGATTCTGTGTTGCCCTCGGGGATAGAGAGATAACCGTCTTTGTACTCAAACCCGAGAGATTCTGTGGTCGTGAACGCCTTGAGGACTTTGACTATCGCGGTCTCGTCGTTGAAGTCATAGTATCTGCTGTATCTGCCCGTGTACTCGTTTCTTGCGGGGATAGAGTTCTTTACGGATGTGCCGCAGTCAAACTGGCAGTTCCACTGGTTGTAGCCGCGAGTGTCGTCCGTCTCAGCCTGACGGTAGGACGGGTTGTTCTGGTCTGCCCATTTGTGGTCTACCTTGTCGATGGGTTTACGCAGTTCTACGAGCTCTTCGCCGCAGGTCTGGCAGTATGTGCCCATTTCGCCCTCAAGCTGGCATGTGGGCTCTCTGTTTACTCTTTCCTCTGTTAAGAGGTGAGGACAAGCTACTTCGCCGCCGCCGAGAGATGTGTAAGCGTCGACGATGTCGCCGTAGTCATTGAACATGCCCTTGTCGCCGTTCTCGAAGTCGATGAGAGGTTCGTTTGCTACTTTAACGTTGTCAATGATAACTCCGGCACCCTCTGTATTGTATACGAGGGTCGTTCCTGTCCAGTATTCATTGCATGTTTGACCGGTATGGCAAACCTCAACGTCGTCAACCCAGATGTTATCGGAGCCGTCTTTGTTGAACTCCATCTTGATGTGGTGATAGTTATCCGTTGTGGGACCTGTTTCGCCCCAGTCAAAGTCAAACACTTTGTTCTCTGCATAGCCGCTTCCGCCGCCTTCGTTCTTAACGCCGACGTATGTCTTTGCGACCGTGAATCTCGACGCTGCTGTGTCTGCCCAGAACTGGATCGTTGCGTCGTCGCCGAGGAGCCAAAGGTCAAATTCTACTGTGTAGCTGCTTCCAAGATCGCTTTGCGGATGAATTTCGCCGTATCCGGTGCTGGTCTGGAGAGCCTTTGTCGTCTCGGGCTCAGCGCCGCCAGTCACGTATGCGTCGACTATCTTTCCGTCTACCTCGTTGAGACAGCCTTTATTTTCGTTTTCAAAGTCAAGAAGCCCTTCGTTTGCTATCTTGAAGTTGTCAAGTATTACACCGCTGCCTTCCGTATTGAAGCAGAGAGTCGTTCCCGTCCAGTATTCGTTTGCGGTTCTGCCGGAATGGTAAATCTCGCTGCCGTCGACCCAGATGTTATCGGAGTTGTCTTTGTTAAGTTCGATTTTTATATGGTGATGGTTTGCGGTCGTGGGACCTGTTTCGCCCCAGTCGAATTCACGGATATCGTCCGTCGAGCCGTAAGAGCTTCCGCTGGACGCGCCGACCTTCATACCGACAAATGTCTTACCTACTGTATATCTCGTGTATGCGAAGTCAGCCCAGAACTGAATTGTTGCGTCGTCGCTGAGAAGCCAGAGGTCAAACTCTATATCGTAGGAGCTTCCGAGGTCGCTGCCTGTCTTTATCTCGCCGTATGTGGTGTTCGTCATGAAGGCTTTTGTCGTCTCGCCGGCGCCCTCTATCTTCGTGTAAGCGTCGACGATGTCGCCGTAGTCATTGAACATGCCCTTGTCGCCGTTCTCGAAGTCGATGAGAGGTTCGTTTGCTACTTTAACGTTGTCAATGATAACTCCGGCACCCTCTGTATTGTATACGAGGGTCGTTCCTGTCCAGTATTCATTGCATGTTTGACCGGTATGGCAAACCTCAACGTCGTCAACCCAGATGTTATCGGAGCCGTCTTTGTTGAACTCCATCTTGATGTGGTGATAGTTATCCGTTGTGGGACCTGTTTCGCCCCAGTCAAAGTCAAACACTTTGTTCTCTGCATAGCCGCTTCCGCCGCCTTCGTTCTTAACGCCGACGTATGTCTTTGCGACCGTGAATCTCGACGCTGCTGTGTCTGCCCAGAACTGGATCGTTGCGTCGTCGCCGAGGAGCCAAAGGTCAAATTCTACTGTGTAGCTGCTTCCAAGATCGCTTTGCGGATGAATTTCGCCGTATCCCGTGTCAGTCTTGAGCGCTCTTGTCGTCTCATTGGCAGCGCTTGATGTAAACAGGCAAGCAGCTCCCGCAGATAAGACCATTACGACTGCAAGAAGTGTTGCTAATAATTTTTTCATAGCAGGATATTCCTCCATATTTTTTTTGGTACATTTATCATAGCACCATTTGCACAAGATGTCAACACCTTGGAGGCAATTTTTTATGAATATTTTCGGCAAAGTCCCGCGCGGGGGCTGTTTTTTTGTATATTTTTGAGGAAAATCGGGAGAGTTAATTTAAAAAACAGCTTTAAAATAACGAACTAAGGGCGGCGGGGGAGAGGTGCGGCGCGGCGCGGGGACTGACGCGGGAAATTATGCAAATTGACTGCGTTTTATTTTTATTTCGACTTGAAATTATTTCGGCTTTATTTTTTATTTATTTTATATCTATTTTGACTGTTTTGATGTTTCGGGGGGGTTTGATGTTTCGAGGGTGATGTTTGAGAGCTCAAAGGTTCTCTCTCCCTCGTATGTTATTTTGCGCGGCATGCCGTCGTTGCCGACGGATACGGTATAGACTCCGCTCTCCGAGCCGACTGTAAAGATGCTTTCGCCGTTTTCCGCGAGGGATATGTCTCTTATTTCCTCCTCGGGGAGCGACAGCGCGTCAAGGATTGGGGCGACTCCCGAGAAAACGCCCGCCGACAGGGGGATTTTAGTCTCGCCCGACGAGATGTAGTATGCGCCCGAGGCGCGAGTTATTTTTACGCCTTTTATATTTTCGGGGGAGAGGATTTCGAGGCGGGTCTCGGCGTCGGTGCGTGTGAGCGCGAGCGCGTACTCTCCTTTGCCCGCGGAGAGTGTCATTTCGGCCTTTGCGACGCCGTTTTGATACCAGAGGACGGAGGTGCCCGGGCTCCCCGCGTCGGCGCAGGAGGAAAGAGCGAGGGCGAGGAGGGCGAGGGCGAGGGCGAGGCGGGTTTTCTTTGGGCGCGCCGGGCGGGTTTTCAGAGGGCGAGCGGGGGGGTAGGTGCGGATTTTTTTATGTATAAGGTTTTTTATGTTTTTTATGTTTTTTATAAGGCTTTGTTTCATTTGCTCACCACGGCTTTCGGAGATTTTTGGGGGATATTATATTGTATATATATTTATATGATTTGGGCTGGGATTATATGACTTGCAGCTGTTTCGGGGGGGGAATTTTTATTTTTATTTTTATTTTTAAAATAGGTTGAATTTATCCTATTTATTGTGTATAATATATATGGGATATACGGAGGTATTACAACATGAATATAAACACGAAGTCTTTAGTCTCCATTACGGAGGCAAATCAGAATTTTTCGAGAGTCGCCCGTCTTGTGGACGAAAACGGCGCCGCCGTCATTCTGAAAAACAATGTGCCGCGATATCTCGTTGTGGAGTTCGGGCAGGCGGAGTCCGTTCAGGAGTCGGCCGACGAGGACGTCATGGCAATTTCAAAGCGGCTGATTGAAAAAAACAGGAAGGCTTATGAGGTGCTTTGCGGCAGGGATTAGTGACAGTGGGGAGTGAAAAGGAATCGGCAAGGTTTTTTGCGCCTTGCCGATTGTTTTTTTACATATATTTTATTTGGCGGGTCACATGAACGTCCTGAGGTCGCTCATCAGCGTATCCTCTATTTCGATAAGCTTTTTTGCGTACCCTTTTGAGCTCTCGTCTGCCGACGCGCAGTCGTTCAGGTACTTTGCGAGGGATTTTACCCCCATCGAGCAGCCGTCGTACATCAGGTTCGCCACCGTGGAGTCGCTCGGCTTTTCCGCAAGCTTCCAGTTTATTTTCATCCACGACATCGCTCTTGCCATGGGGTTCGGGTCCTTTCCCGACTCGCTGAGGTTATTCAGTGATGAGTGTATATCGTCGCCGAGCTCCTGATGCTTACGGCGGCTGTCGTTCATTATTCGTCTGAGGTCCTCGCTTTTTATATCGTCTAAAACCTCGTCGATTGAGTTTACCGCCGTTTTGACTCCCGCGTCGCATTCCTTTAAGAGTTTTACTGTGTCCTGTTTCATTTTTTCTCTCCTTTTTTATCATATTTATTTAATACTTATTAAACGTTTTTTGTGTCGGGGCTTTTTATTTATTTTGTCTGTTATTTCGGCGAGTATTCATTTTGTTTTTGTTTTTCGCTCGAAAAGTTAAAAAGTGAGTTTCGTGTCCGAAATTCGCGCTTTTGTCAAAAAATTAAAATAAAAAAGTGTTGACAAGAGGTAAAGTGTATGGTATAATCTCTCTTGTCGCAAGGGATTTTTGTGTTCACAGCACTTTATATTTGCTGGTGTGGCTCAATGGCAGAGCAGCTGATTTGTAATCAGCAGGTTGTTGGTTCGACTCCGATCACCAGCTCCAGGGAGATTTCCCGAGCGGCCAAAGGGGGCAGACTGTAAATCTGTTGTCAGTGACTTCGGTGGTTCGAATCCACCATCTCCCACCAAGAAAAAGGCGATTGCGTGTGCAACCGCCTTTTTCTTGTATTTACCCCGCCGTCGGCAAAGCCGACGCCGCCCCTTTCGGGAGGGGCTCTTGAAGTCTGCGCCTCGTGATGATGTCCGCGCGAGCTTTAACTAACCGCGCTTTTTTCGTCTCTGCGAAACTCGATAGTCAAATATAGCGGGAACCTCCGCCTCGGCTCTGTCAAATTCCCTGCCCTCTCTCTTCGCCTTCTCCTCGGCTATGTCAAGATATATGTTCGTTATCGTGTTCTCTCCCTCGCGAATGTCTGCGACGACAAGCCCGCCGTTCTCCCAGAGCACCCTTTCGGCGTACTCGATATTCCCGAGCTTGATATTCGCTATTATTACATAAAGTCTTACCCTTCCGACGGAGCGGACCTCGGGCGTTATCTTTCCCTCAAGCTCGATTACCTCATCGTACATTCCCGCCGCC
Source organism: uncultured Clostridia bacterium (assembly GCA_947632135.1). GTDB lineage: Bacteria > Bacillota > Clostridia > Oscillospirales > CAG-272 > RUG14199. The sequence goes on along the minus strand of CANRNZ010000025.1, from coordinate 6,979 downwards.
GTGAGGTGCGCCATTGCGGCTTTCACAAGAGACTCGTCCGACGGCAGCATAAGCGCCGCCTTCATGGCGCTCTCCGCCGCCGCTCTGTCCTGCCCGCACTGCTTCGATATCTGGGACATTCCGTACAGCGCCCACGGCGACTCGCAGAGCTCAAACGATTTTTCAAAATGTTCGTACGCGTCCTGAAGTCTGTACTTTGCGCACAGCGTCGCGCCGAGCTGCAAATGGGTGAACCAGTTGTCGCTGTCCTTTCTTTCCGCCGCCCCCTCGAGCATTCTCAGATATTCGTCCTGAAGTATCCACGCCTTCGGCACGTCCTTCGGGTCGTGGCTACCCATTGTGCCGTTTTCCATAAGCGACAGAAAGTCCGCCTGCTCCTCTCCGACGTTTCCGAAGTCAAGGTGCGGCGCGATTTCGGCCTCTCCGTTTTTGCGGCGGCGCATGTTTTCAAGAGCGCACCACCCGCTCCCTTTGAAAAGGAGCTCTCCTGTCGCGGGCTTTTTTGCCATTTCTCTCGTGTCGCAGAGAAGCCTCTCGAGCTCCTCCTCGCCGAGCATTTCGCAAAGCCTTGAGGCGACGTCCTCCTTTGCCGCCTGCCAGTCGTCCCCGTGAACCTTTTCGGGGTCGGCGCTCATTGCTCCGTAAGCTTCGAGCCACTCCCACGTCGTTTTCGGCGGCATCGGGACGCATTCGTACTGCGTGTAACCGATTCCCGCCTGTATTTCCGTATATCTCTCCTCGGAGCCGTCGACGCTGAGGTATTCCTGCCACCTGTCGCCGCCGGGGCCCTGTCCCCACGCGAAGAGCTTTCGCCCTTTAAGCAGCGATGTGGAGGTCTGCACGAGCCCGTAGCCGTCCGCGCCGAGCTGCGCTTCGAACTTTCTTGCCCTCTCGGGTATTTTGTAGAAGTGGTCGATTGCGTTCGGTATGTCGTCGGGTCTTGTGCCGTCAAATCCGTCGTGGAACGGTATCGGCACGAGGGAAATATTGTTTTCTCTGACGTATGCGGAGTCCGCGTTTACTATAACTCGGCATCCCGGCGTTTCGGGAACTGCGATATTGCTCCACCAGTACATCGGAATCATATGGTAGAGCGGGTTTATTATTCTCATTCTTGCAAAGAGAAAGCGCGAGTCCTTGGGGAGAAAGAAGTCCATCTGCTTTACTGTTTGGCGTATTCTTTCAAACTCGTACATTCTGAGGACGGGGGTCGAGTCCGAAAGCTGCGTCGTCGTCGTAAAGAGTGTGTCGCACGTATGTACGTTGTGCCCGAATATGCCGCAGTTCCACTCGACGCCGCCCGAGGTCCACGCGTTTCTTATCGCAAGGTTGCAAGGGCGAATGACAGGGTTCACATACAAAAGCTCGCGCTCTTTTTCCTTATCGTAAAGGCTCATCAGCTTTCCTCCCCACTCGGGAAGAAACGTCGCCTTAAGATACTTGTTTTCGAGAACGACGGTGCTCACCTCGGAGTCGTACAGCTCTCTTGTGTATTTGTCCTGCATTCTGTAGGGAAACGGAGACGGCACGTGACCGTAGCCGATAAACAGCCCGTCCTCCTCGGGCAGCGCGGTGTTGCCGTCGCGGTGCCAAAAGTTAAGCTCGCCGAGCGCGGGCAGCGAGGACTCGCCGTTCATTTTCGCCGCGCGAATTTTAATCTTTTCCAATCTGAGCGTTGTATCCATAAAGCTTCGATTACTCCTGTGCTTCGGTAAATGGTAAATACGGTAAATATACTAACAGCTTTTCGCCTCACAGTTTATCATACAAAGCGCGGCGCTGTCAACAAAATAATAAATAATATAATTTTAATCTTCAATCGGCACAAGGCTTCCGTAAAGAACGAAGCGCGACGAGTTTGTCTCATACGAGCACGTTGACAAAACGACGACCTTTTCTATCGTATCCCGCTCGACGTCGGATTTGAAAGCCGAGTGCTCCGTCGCGTAGTCTATATACGAGTCGAGCGCCTCTCTGTCGGAGCACACCCCGTAAACGTCCGTCGACGCGGCGTCGGTGACAAAGCCCGCGAAGACGTCGACTCGGTACGTTTTGTCCTTTGTGAAAAGCCACATCTCGGGGTGCTCGTCGTAGTACTCCTGCTCCTTGTAGCCGCCAAGGGAGCCGAACATCGAGCCGTTGTTCATGTTGTGCCCGTATATGACGGAATTAAATCCCGAAAAATCCCCGGGGAACCTGTAGTCCATAAATATCGTGCCCGCGATGTTCCACTGACCGTTCAGCATTCGTCTGAGGTAGAAGTCGTTGTCGCCGCTCTGCACGACGGGATAGTCGATTGACGTATCCTTCGCGTATATCCACGCGACGATATCGCCGTTTTCCTCCGAGAGCTTTTGAAAATCGACCTTGAACGGCGCCGAAGGCGCCGCATCAACCGTAATATCGCCCTCGCTTCCCGAGTCCGCGGAGGACGCCGTGTCGGGCGGGATTTTTGCCGCCTCGGCAATCTCAGAGTAAAATCCGACCCCGACGGAGTATTCGTGCTGTTTTTCGATTATTTTATAAAGAGAAAAAACAAAGACGATAAGCGCGACGCACCCGACTACCGCGCTTATAATCCTTGCGGCGTCGTACGAGCCTTTTTTTGAATTTTTAGACTTTTTAGACTTTTTAGACTTTTTTGACTTTTTTGAAAGCCCGATATCCACCGCGTCGTCTTCTTCGTCTACTTCTTCGACTTCTTCGGCCTCGGATATTTCTTTGTTTTCTTTTTCTTTTTCTTTCTTTTCCGCTTCTTCGTCTTTTTTGCCGCTTATCCTGCCTTTGTATTTCATGAAAAACCTTCTTTAAAGTTTTAAAGTTTTAAAGTTCCGTATGGAAATATTTTCTATAGAAATTATTTTAAGCCGTAAAATTTAATAATATATAAAAAATATAAAAATTATAAAAATTCCGAAAAAAACAGCCGGGGAGCGCCGAAGGCGTCCCCGGCAAAGCGTCATGCCGCGTCAAAAACCGCTTAAAACCCTTTAAGAATCTCGGCTCTGCCGCATTCGAGCGAGCGGGGGACGTCCAAAACCCTTTGGTTCCTCGAGCCTCTGAATCTCAGAGAAATATCCCGCTCCTCAAGGTGAAATCTCCCGTCGACGAGAACGTCGATAAGAGAGAGAATTTCCCGTGTGAATTCTGTTTTGGGGTAAGAGCCGTCGCTTGTCAGCTCCTCGAGAGTAAAGCCCGAAAAAGCCCATATATCCTTCTTCGGGTAGACGCGCCTCACCCTTTTCAGAAACGGCAGAAGCGCCTCCTGATTTTTCGGCTCAAAGGGCTCGCCGCCGAGAACGGTAAGCCCCCTTATAAAATCCGGGCGCATGAGCTCGATTATCCTTTCCCCGACCTCGTCCGAGAAAGGACTTCCGTAATTGAAATCCCACGTTTCGGGCTGAAAGCAGCCCTCGCAGCGGTTGGTGCATCCGGAGACGAACAGAGTGACCCTCACCCCCGGACCGTTTGCGATGTCCCGTTTTTTTATTTCAGCGTAGTTCATAGCTCGTCATTATTTATTTTATGTATTTTATGTATTTAAAATCAAAAATATCCGAAAGCTTTAAAAATCCCGAATAATCACAGGTGCAGCACGCGCTCTTTAATCTCCTGCGTGCGTCCCTGATTCCAGAACTGCGTCCCGATGTAACCGCACGTGCGGCGCGCGACGTTCATCTTGTCCTGGTCGGTGTTCCCGCACTCGGGGCAGCGCCAAATGAGCTTTCCGTCCTCCTCGACAATCTCAATCTCCCCGTCGTATCCGCAGACCTGACAGTAGTCGGACTTTGTATTAAGCTCGGCGTAGATTATATTGTCGTAAATGAACTTCATGACCTCAAGCACGGCCTCGATATTGTGCTGCATGTTGGGCACCTCGACGTAGCTTATAGCGCCTCCCGGGGACAGATGCTGGAACTGAGCCTCAAAGCGCAGCTTTTCAAAGGCGTCAATCTCCTCCGTCACATGGACGTGATAGCTGTTTGTTATATAGCTCTTGTCGGTGACTCCGGGGATAATTCCGAATCTGCGCTGGAGACACTTCGCGAATTTGTATGTCGTCGATTCAAGGGGAGTCCCGTACAGACTGAAATCTATATTGTGCTCCGCCTTCCACTTGCGGCAGGCATCATTCATGCAGTTCATTATTTCAAGCGCGAAGGGAGTCGCCTCGGGGTCGGTGTGGCTTTTTCCCGTCATGTACTTCACGCACTCGTAAAGCCCCGCGTATCCGAGGGATATCGTCGAGTAGCCGCCGTAGAGCAGCTTATCAATCGTCTCGCCTTTTTTAAGACGCGCGAGCGCCCCGTGCTGCCAGAGTATCGGCGCGGCGTCGGACAGAGTGCCCTTCAGCCTCTCGTGACGCTGCATCAGAGCCTTGTGGCAAAGCTCGAGCCTCTCGTCGAAAATCTGCCAGAACTTCTCGCGGTTCCCGCCCGAGGAGAGAGCGACGTCGACAAGGTTTATCGTGACGACGCCCTGATTGAACCTGCCGTAGTACTTCGGCTTTCCGTTCTCGTCGACATACGGAGTGAGAAAGCTGCGGCAGCCCATGCAGGTGTAGCAGTGCCCCTCGCCGTTCTTGTCCACCTTGAGCTCGAGCATCTTCTTCTCGGAAATGTAATCGGGGACCATGCGCTTCGCGGTACATTTCGCGGCAAGCTCGGTGAGGTACCAGTACTTGCTGTCCTCGTGGATGTTGTCCTCCTCAAGAACATAAATGAGCTTCGGGAACGCGGGGGTTATCCAAACGCCCTTTTCGTTCTTCACTCCCTTGTATCTCTGAAGCAGAACCTCCTCTATTACGATTGCGAGGTCCTCCTTTTCTCTCTCGTTTTTCGCCTCGCCGAGATACATAAACACCGTGACAAAAGGAGCCTGTCCGTTTGTCGTCAGCAGAGTTACGACCTGATACTGTATCGTCTGCACGCCGCGGTTTATTTCCTCTCTCAGCCTTTTTTCGGTGATCTCGGATATTTTTTCTTCTCCGATGTCAATTCCGAGGTCCTTTATTTCCTCCTCGACCGAGCGGCGAATCTTCTCTCTCGACACCTGAACGAACGGAGCGAGATGGGTAAGTGAAATCGACTGCCCGCCGTACTGGTTTGAGGCGACCTGCGCTATTATCTGAGTCGCGATGTTGCACGCGGTCGAAAAGCTGTGCGGACGCTCAATCAAGGTGTCGGTGATGACGGTCCCGTTCTGAAGCATATCCTCAAGATTCACAAGGTCGCAGTTGTGCATGTGCTGGGCGAAGTAGTCGGCGTCGTGGAAATGGATAATACCCTCGTTGTGGGCGTCCACGACGTCCTTCGAGAGAAGGATTCTCGACGTGAGGTCGCGCGACACCTCTCCGGCGATGTAGTCTCTCTGCGTGGAGTTTACGACGGGATTCTTGTTTGAGTTCTCCTGCTTTGCCTCCTCGTTGTTGCACTCAATAAGGGAGAGAATCTTGTCGTCCGTCGTGTTGCTCTTTCTTATGAGATTTCTCGTGTAACGGTAGGTGATGTAATTTTTTGCCACCTCGTAAGCGCCGTGCGCCATTATGTGGTCCTCGACGAAATCCTGAACCTCCTCGACGGTGGGGGTCCTGTGCATTTCCTCGCACGACAGAACGACGGCGTTCGAAATTCTGAGTATCTGAACCTCCGTCAGCTTGTATGAGTCCTCCACGGTGTTGTTCGCTTTTGTAATCGCGGCGGCGATTTTCGATACGTCAAACGGCTCCTCAACGCCGTTTCTCTTAATTATTTTCATAGCGTGCTCCTTGTGTGATGTCGTCAAAAAAGTACTATATGTTGTGTTTAAATTAACTTCCGTGACAAATTATACGATATTTGAAGCGATATGTCAACAGCTTTTTTAAAAAAACAGCATAATATTTTAATTCGTTTTAATTCGGCAAATTCCGAAAGCGCGGACAATGGCTGCAAAGTCCGAAAATAATATTTTCGGGGGCTGAAAAGCCCCCGAAATTTTTATCTTTAAAGTTTTTTAAAACCCTACGTCGGCAAAGCCGCCACCTCCCCTGAAAGGGGAGGCTCCGGCTACTGACCACCGGCCACTGACCACTGACCGTTGACCACTGACCGCTGACCACTGACCACTGACCACTGACCACTGACTGCTGACCACTGACCACTGACCACTGACCACTGCCCACTGACCGCTGACCGCTGACCGCTGACAAACCCCGCCGCCTTTTTGAGCCACTCCCCACAAAAGCAAAGCTTTTGCGGGAACCCCAAGGGCAAGGCGGGCGAAAACTTTTGTGTTGGGTCTGTGCCTCGTGATGAGGCGAGCGAAAACTTTTGTGTTGGGTGAGTGCGAGCTTTGAAAATCTTACTTCTCAAACTCATAAGATAGGCAAGCGAGGACAAACGACGACGCCGTCTCCGTTCTGAGTATCCTCGAGCCGAGCCCGACGCTCGTAAGCCCCGCGCTCTTCGCCTTCTCGGTCTCCTCGCCGGTAAACCCGCCCTCGGGCCCTATTACAACCGAAACAGTCTCGGGTACTCCGCCGTACCCCTCAAGCGCGCTCCTCAGCGTCGTCGCGCTCTCTCCCTCGTAGCAGAAAAGCGGCACGTCGGCCTTCGCCGCCTCGCGCGCCGCCGCGTCGAACGTCATCATCCGAGAGACCTTGACAAGCCGCCCTCTGCCGCACTGCTTTGACGCTTCGTCCGCTATTCTCTGCCACCTTGCCGTCTTTTTCAGGCATTCCTCTTCTGTGAGTCTGACGATGCTTCTCCCGCACAGCACGGGGACTATCTCGCACGCGCCGCACTCTACCGCCTTTTGGACGACCGAGTCAAATTTGTCTCCCTTTACAAGCGCCTGGTACAGCACCGCCTTATACGGCGGCTCGTTTTTTGATTCTCTCTCCCCCGTGACAAGAAGAAGAACGCTCTCGCCGACCGATATTATCTCGCAGTCGTACTCCCGTCTTGCCATATCGCACACGACAAGCTTATCCCCCTGC
>CANRNZ010000024.1 GCA_947632135.1 uncultured Clostridia bacterium | reverse complement strand
GCATCCGGCATTAGCTATCAGCAATGCTTGCAGCTTTTTGTGCAGGAGGAATTTTTAAGGAAATTATCGAAATCTGGATATGATGAGTTTCTGGTACTGAAAGGCGGCTTGTTCATCTATACACTGACCAACTTTGAAAGCCGGGCGACGATTGATGCGGATTTCCTTTTGCGTGGCTTTTCAAATTCCGTGGAAGAAGTGAAGGAATTGATTGGAAATATTATTGCCACTCCAACCGGCAACGACTATATTTTTATGACGGCCAAAGGGTTTGAGGAAATCTCTCCGCAGAGGAAATACCATGGGATCAGCGCACAGATCATTGGGCAGATCAAAAATGTCCGTGTGCCTTTTAATGTGGACATCGGTGTAGGTGATGTGATCGTACCAAAAGCGGAACAACGCACAATCCATACGCAGCTTCCCGACTTTGAAGCGCCTGTAATCAAAACATATTCCCTTGAAAGCACCATAGCCGAAAAGTTTGATGCTATTCTGCAACGCTTTGAACTGACAGGCCGCATGAAAGATTTTTACGATATTTATTATCTGGCAAGGACTTTTGACTTTGATGGCGCCAGGCTTCAAAAAGCGATCTTTGAAACCTTGCAGCACCGTGGCACACACTACGACAAGGATAGTTTTCAGCGTATTGTTGCGCTTGCCGATGACGAGGATATGCAGAAACGGTGGCGGTATTTTTTGAAAAATATCAAGGACAACACGCTTGATTTTTCTGCTGTGATTAAGGGAATTCAATCTTTCCTTGAACCTGTGTTTTATGCGATTGTGAATGAGGATGTCGTACAACAAAAATGGCAAAGTAATATGAACATATGGTTGAACTTTAATGAATGCATTGGTTTTGACAAAAGCAGTTAATTATGCAAATAAGAATTTGCTGACTGTGTATAACGCAATTGAGAAGCGGGAAAGCACTTAATAGAATTTGTATGATAGAAAATTAATATATTAAAGGATTTTAAGGAGAATTGAAATGAATATAACAATTATATGCTATAAGGATAATAGTAGAAAAAGCCAGATAGTTAAGGCAATTAATATTTTAAATAGCGTACAGAATTATTTTTTTTATAAAATTGTGAATGAGGATTCAGATTTATCTAAAGATGAAATGATAGATTGGGATTCTTTTTGTGAACGTGTTGGAAAAAGAATTGATGAATACACCATATATATTACTGAAAAACCTTTTAGCGATAATTGGTTTTCACATGAAGATTATAAATATTCTATAATTTCTATAGATAGTTGGGAACTTTTATTTGCCCCACCATCCTTATGCGCATATTTGGTATATCAAATTGCGCAAGCAACTGTAAGTTTTGAAGCTGATTTAAGCGAAACCATGGAAATGAGAATGGTTCATGATAGAGCAGAAGGCTGTATGTTCGATTTTTGTTTTAATAAACCTGATATTAAATTAGGGATGATTGCAGGGACAATTTGTCCTCAATGTCGAGGTGTATTGCTTAGATATGGAATTAAGGAAAGAGCGTTAAATGCTATTGAGCGTATTCTTCAATATGTACGTTCAGAAGCGATAGGGAAACCAATAATGTTTAATGAAAATGAAGCTTTCATTGTTATGCGATTTTCAAACAATGATGAAAATGATAATGCATATAAGTATGGAATACAGCCCGCATTAAACGATATGAATATAAAATGTTTAAGAGCGGATGATAAAGTTGTTTCCGGACAATTACTTGAAAAGGTGCAACAATCTATTAAAAAATGCAGATTTGTTATTGCAAAAGTAGATTCGGAGAATTTAAATGTTTATTTTGAATTGGGGCTGGCTATGGGGTTAGAGAAAGATGTTTTACTTATTTCTGAAGATAGTTTAGTAATGCAATTGCCATCCGATTTGAAAAACTGGGAATGCTTAACATATCCTAAAGGCAATTACGAAGAATTAAAGCAGAGAATTATAAAATATTATAAAGACAATTATCATTACTAACTTGATTTTATTCACATAGTGAAATGTGCAATTTCTAAACCTAAGACCCACCGACGCATCGAAAAAGCTCCAAATAAAATACCAAACGCCCGAAACGCATTTTTTCGGGCTGTTTTTATGCACCTTGCAGACCTTGGAACGTGCAGATCGTTATTCCTCGGACAAGCCCGAAGCCGACGTCACTTTTTCCGTAAAACACGGCAAAAGGCGAAGTATTCATTTGTTCGCCGCGGTATAAAATACAGAGCAAATCAGACAAAGAGACTGTCGGAAACGGCAGCCTCTTCCCTTTTATAGTAAAATTAGAAAGAAATATCGAATGCGGAATTTCACAAGGAACTTTACAAGGAATATCCGCCCTATACTTCGGACGCGGTGATTTATATAATATAAATAATTGGGAGTGTCGAAAAATGCGAGGTGAGAGTAACTGCTTGGAAGATTTTGTGAAAAAAGAGGAAGTTAAAGGGGAATGGTTGAACGGTATATACAATGAATTAGCCGATCTGCTGGGCATGGATGCGGCTATGAAAATCCACGCCGCCTATCGCGGCCAGCAAGTGACATTTCCGGTGGAACTGTATAACCGCAGTTTTATCCGGCAGCGAATCGTGAGCGAGTACGACGGCAGCAAAAACAACATCAAGCAACTCGCCACAAAATACGGCTACAGCGAAAAATGGATACGGAAAATTTTGAAAGAGAATATTGATAAATTGGGGTGAGTGAAACGAGCGAATTTCTTTCCGCAATCATCGGTGTAGCGATAGGTGCCTTGTCCTCCTTTCTGGCGCTGCGATATAATTACCGCGATTTGTATGCTCGAAGTATATCGGCCAGCCGGATGAACTGGATCGACAACTTTCGTGAGGAACTTTCAGTTGTCGTTGCCGCGCTAAAGACTGGTAAGAACGACAATGAGGATGAAAAAAAACAAAATGGCGAAGACCCTATTTTTGAAGCGGAAAAAGCCCGGGCAAAGCTCCTTACACGGCTGAATATGGACACCGCGAAGCTGGGGAACGAATACAACAAGCTTTTCGCCGACCTGCTAAACGGCATAAAATTTGACGAACAAGATACAAAGCTGAAAACCGACACGGCAAACCACTTGATAGAAATATCGAGAAAAATTCTGGAATTTGAATGGCAGAGGGTCAAAAAAGAAGCGGAGGGAAAGCAAAAATGAATTTAGCCGGAACGATATGTTGTCAAGGCAGTTGTTTATCGTGGATTATAATTGTATTGATTATTTGTCTTGCTGCAATTGTAATTGTAACACTAATCTGTAAATCTATATTGTTCCATTCCATTTGGAAAGAGCATAAAAACTTTTATCAGCATATTTTAAGAGCAGAGGACGCGGAAAAAATGGAAAAAGATTGCAAATCCAAAAAGGAATGCGATTCTTCCAACGAGTCCAAAAAATAATTACACGCCCGAAACGAATTTGAATCACGTAACGATTGGCTAAGTATAACACTACCGAAAAAGAAGGGAGATAAAACCAAATGATCAACGCAAAAGAAGAAAATACACAAGCCGCATTTGAAAATTCTGAAAAAATGCAACGATTTTTTGAAGAAACTATGAGAGTTCACATAAATGATGCGATACAGTCATTTGAAGAAAACAAAATGATCTATATCGAAAACCCGGTCGATTTTTTTGAAAGGATCGATACTCTGGCTTCCAACCTGTTTCATCTTGTGTCGGATGCAAACAAAGAAGAGCAGCATGAATTTAATACGTTGTTTTTTACGACATCGGTGAATAGTGAAGATCCTGAAGAGCAAGACACCAAACGCCTGCCCATAGGGCTTCCTTTAACCCTTGTATATTCGGGCAACGGCGACCCGGAATGCGACGAATACGGAGACAAAGCCTTTAAGAAAGATGAAAATGAAAATGAGCGCGATTATTTTTACCCATTTGATGATGATAACGGCGATAACGAAGGCGAGATTGATTTTACTAAATATTTATTTGATTTTGATCTTCTTAAATATTCTTTTGACAACAAAACCTATTATAGTTTTTATAACGACCTTAAAGGAACTGCTGTCGAGAACCGGATCGACAACGAAGGTTTTTGCTATATTTGTGATATAACAGAAACCTTTTATACCAAAATCACAAAATACAGCAAAATCCCTCTTAGAATGTATCGCACTAATTTAATTGTTAAAAAACGGAAGCTAAAGCCATTGGAACTTTTTGCAGATGATAAGTCTGTTAAGTATGTTCTAAAAAAAGACATGAATCTTTATTTTAAATTAACAAAAGATGATGAATTTCTCTTTGATGTCCACAAAACAGACGGTTTAATGCTGCTCAATATTGATTTTGAAGAAACAAATTACAACGTTACTCATTTTGAATGTCACCAATTAAGTAAAAAAGACATATGGTCCCAATTTGATTTTGATTGTGAGCTTATATATCGTGATTTAGAAGATTATTATACGTTGTATAAGCCGTTTTTTGAACAGTTAAAATCAAACTATCAAAGGCTATGTAATTCACCGGTTTCCGAGCTCCACGTTTTCGACGATAGATTTGTTATAGATAAGTCAGAAGAACAAATAAATCAAATGGGAATCGTAGCAACCGTTTTAAGCTCGATGTGTGGTTCCTTTGGATATTTCCATAAAATTCCAATCAATGGAAAGCTGTACACAATAATAAGGGAATGTGACGCTTCTGAAAGAAATTGCTATGATATTTTAGTAAATAATACGGCAGAAAAAGGAGCAACTGCAGACGCAATAATCGACAACGCAATTGAAGTATTTCAGAACTACAAATATTGGAGGTCTGGAATCCGCGATTGTATACGAGAAGCATCACGACCCAACCCGATTATGAATCGCATCTATGCAATATGGAAAATGCTGGGACTTCCCGAAGCGGATGATGACAAAGAAATTATACCGAAATTACCCGGCATAAAATATATCAATGATTTTATCCAAATGATGCAGGATTTTGCCGAAAGGTTTGCCGCAGCAAAAGAAAAGGTGGACAATTTCAGCGGTGGATTTGTGGGCGGCGGATTTGGCGTGAAAGGCGCCTTAAAAGGAACGTTGGCGGCAGGGATTGCCAATGCAGCGACCGAGCTTGCCTACGAAGCGTATCAGGCGCACAAGATCGATGCCGGTACAAAGAGCAAAATACTCAATGAATTCATGAAAACGGAACGCTCAAAAAATTATTTTCATGAATTGATTTTCATGGATGTAAAATGCCTTTTCTTCAAAGAATGGGAACGTATCGGTCGCCTTTTTATGGAAGAAATGGAAGGAATCGGGCCAAATTACTTTAACGAGCTTTTCGAAAAATATCACAAATCCGTGCTGATTTATTCTATTGCCGTTGCAAAAGCGCTACAGCTGGCGTATGTTCCGATCTACGACGGTATGGATGAATATTATAAGATGGATCCGCTGACACTGATCCAGAAGGCCATTTTAGAATTTCCTTATGATTACGCTTATTATGAGAAATATGTGGAATACGGCGGAGAGATGACCGAGGATATCAATAACTTTGCGATCGCGCATATGGTGGATATTCGGGATATTAGCGAAAGAGAACTGCGGCGTATTCAAAAAGAAAAGGAGGAGCGCGAAGAACAGGAAAGAATAAAAGCGGAAAAACAGCGTCAAGAAGAAGAAAAAAGTAAAGAAATCGAAAAAATGCTCAAAGAAAAATATGGGGAAATTGCGGCCGATTATCCGGACTTATTCATGCAATTGGCGAATAATTCCGTTTTCCTTGAATACGGAAACAGAACATTTGAAAATCATCGTGAAGTGAACGACGTGATCTTTCTTTATCTTGACAAACACTTTTCCGATATCATCACAAATTTCCACTCGGTCACTTCACCGAAATTCAATTCAAAGCAAAGAAATTTGGTTTTGAGTCACCGAGATAATGCAATCAATGCAAGCACGGTATTGTTTTTTTACGACAATACGCTTTTTGGAAGCGCAAAAGAGGGATTTGTTGTCACGAAAGATAAGATTTATGTGAAAAATTTTCTTTCAAATTCCGAATCTATTGCGATAAAAGACATCAAATCCATCGTAAAAAAGGAATCGTATGTTTACATAAACGGCACAATCAAGGTCGAATTCACTACTGGTAAATTTACTTGTGACGACATGGTGAACATCTTGACTTTTTGCGTCTGCAATTTACTGTTATTATCCAACAAGGCAACGCCCACTATGGTATCGTCTAATGTTAAGGGCGATCAATGGACATGCAGTTGTGGGAGCATAAATGCAATGACAAATAAATTCTGCCCGCAGTGCGGATCTCCAAAACCGGTCGAAAGCACAGATTGGGTCTGTCCAAGCTGCCAAAATAAAAACCCGTCCACAAGTAAGTTTTGCGGCAATTGCGGGACTCAAAAACCCGTTTAAGGAGGAATCAAGATGTCAATATTGTTTAAAAACGATAAGTGGGTCGAATATATCTGTACTCACTGTGGAGCAAAATCACAGAGACACGAGGGTACGGGGCGTCCCGCTTCGGGCTCCTGCTCGAAAAGAGGAAAGTCAAGCACGGGGCAAAGTAAGCCCCACGTTTGGGTTGTCAACAGAAAATTTTAGATGAGAAGGAAAAACAGCTCTTTTCTCCCCATCATTCTTCGGAATGATGGGGGATTTTCTATATTCAAAACTTCAATGAAAGGAGGCGTTTCTGATGAAATATTTTCTCGTGGGATTTTTGTCCGTGTTCACGCTGCTGATTGCGGCGGGCGAGGCGTTGCGATACAGCAAAAAGGCCTACGACGACGGATATAATTTTTCAGAGTTGGTCGATTGGGCGCAAGAACACACGAAACGCCTATATGTTTCCGAAAACGCCCTTAGTGATTACGCATTAGCAAAAGAGAGAATACTATCCTCTGATAATCGGCGAGGATATAAGTATGACCGGGCGTCCCTACGGACGGCAGATACATAGGGTTTATTGACGATTGCAAACAGCCGTCAAGCAGTTCGGGAAAATACATTCTACAGATCATATTGTCAGACTCCGATATCAGAAGCTTTACATTTTCGCAAAGCTCCTTCGATCCGGTCTGCGCAGCGATCCAAGCCGTAAAAAAGGTTGGCGGAAATATCTTCAGACCCGCGGATTACAGCAGACTGATCGGATCGCTTGTCATCTTTGACGTGAAAAACACTATTTCATCAACAGGCCTTTCCTTTTCCAACATCGCAAACATCCGTTTCTTAGACGAGAACGATGAGGCGATACCGGACGATATGGTTGACATCATGTGTGAGCAGGCAGCGAAACGATCGTAAGTACATACGTATATTATTACTTCGAAGCACATATAAATGACTGATCGGAAGGAGGTGCTGCGGCTGAGAAAGAAAGAATACACTTGTGTTCCGCCGATTCCCATGCAGGATCATCCTACGCCGGAATTTGAGCTTGCTGTTTCCAAGGCGATCATTTTGTCTTTGAAAAGCCGCAAGCTCCTCACACAAAGTCAAGCCGAAGCATGTATCGAAAGGCTTACGCTGTGTTACCGAATCGGCGCTTGACCGAAAGCCGGGACTTTCTGTCTCGGCTTTCTCTTATCTTTATCAGGAAGGAGCGATCTCAACCATGTCCACGGATAAATACGAAATGCTCAACAAGGAGCGCAAGGTCACGGCGCGCAAGAAAAGCGTCGCCGCCTATTGCCGTGTATCGACCGACAACGAAGACCAAGCAAATTCCTTCGAAAGCCAGCAGCGGTATTTTCGGCAATACATTGAAAACCATCCGGACTGGACGCTATACGAAGTGTTTGCCGACGAAGGAACGTCCGGCACCACCACCAAGAAGCGCGTCGAATTCAACCGAATGATCGAGTGCGCGCGAAAGGGCGAGCTTGATCTCATCATCACAAAGGAAATATCACGCTTTGCCCGCAACACCCTCGACAGCATACAGTACACGCGGGAGCTCAAACGGTACGGCGTCGGCGTCATTTTCATGAATGACAACATCAACACGCTCGATCAGGACGCGGAACTGCGCCTTACCATCATGTCATCCATTGCGCAGGATGAAAGCCGCCGCACCTCCGAGCGGGTCAAATGGGGGCAAAAGCGACGGATGGAGCAGGGCGTGGTATTCGGCGGCAGTATGCTCGGCTATGACGTCAAAGACGGGAAAATGACTGTCAACGAAGAAGGGGCGAAAATCGTTCGTTTGATCTTCCATAAGTTTGTCGACGAAGGAAAAGGCACCCACGTGATCGCCCGCGAGCTTCGGGAAGAGGGCATTTATCCGATGAAGTGCCGGGAATGGTGCAATACTGTGATCCTTCGTATTATCCGAAACGAAAAATACTGCGGCGATTTGGTGCAGAAAAAAACCTATACCCCCGATTATCTGACACATGAGAAACGGTACAATCGCGGAGAGGAGGATTTTGTGATTATCAAAAATCATCACGAGCCCATTATTTCAAGGGAATTGTTCGATCAAGCCAACAAAATTCTTGACGAACGGTCGCTGTCGCAGGAGGGAAAATCCAAGCATTCCAACCGCTATCCGTTTTCAGGCAAAATCAAATGCGGCGTTTGCGGCAGGAGCTTTGTGGCGCGCTACAAAACGCGTCAGGACGGCAGCAAATACAAAGCGTGGCGGTGCGGCGAGGCGGCCAAGCACGGCAGCCCTCATACCGACAAGGCAGGGAACGCCGTGGGCTGCTCCGGTCACAGTATTCGCAACGAGGACGCCGTACATATCATGTATCTTGTCGCCAAAAACCTGCGCTATAACCGCAAAAAAATCACAAGAAACTTATTAAAAACCATTCGCTCGGTGCTGAACGACGCTTCCTTCAAATCCGACGTCGGCAAATGGCAGGAGCAGATACAAAAAGAGACCGAAAAGCGGGAGCGGCTGCTCGAACTGTATATGGACGGCAGTATTGACAAAGGGGAATACAACGCTTCAAGGGGAAAAATCGACGGGACGATTGAGGAATTGAATGAGAAAATCGAGGGCGTACAGAGCGGCGGCGTCATGCAAAGAGAGCAAGAAACACTCCTTGCCGATATTGCAAATGCCGTGGAAGAGCTTGCAAACGGGGTGGAATACGACGACGAATTCTATCGGAGCATTCTCGACAAAATGGTGATCGTCGACGAAAACACCGTCGACGTTTATCTGAATATTTTGCCCGAAAAATGGCGGTTTACGGTCTCAAAAGCGACCGTTCCCATATGTAAACGGAACATTTCCGAAGTCCGAAAGCCTATATCGGTCAAGATTCCCGTGACCTCGTCATAGGGCATCGTATATCTCTGACTGAGATACCTTGTCGCGGCGGAAAGCTCGCCGTCAGGCCCGCCGAGCTGCGTAATTATTATCTGAGCATAGCGGGGATTCGGGTTCGATATTTTCACAGGGTATTGAAGTTTTCTGTCATAAAGCCACATATACCGTTCCTCCTACCTTGTGCATATATTTGCCTCGTATTCCCAAGGCCACGGACCTTTTATCCAGGTCCATCTTTCGTCACCCGTAACGCCGTACTGCGTCAGAGGTCCGAAATTATTCTCATATTCCGAAACAGCCTCGTGCAGAAGCTTTTTTTGCTTGTTGTAATATGCGAGAGCGGCCCTGTCCGAGGGGTGCCCGTCAAGGTAAAGCACCGTCTCGTGAACGGCGAAGGCGAGAGTCTGTATGCGTTTCATAAGCTTACATCTGCACATTTTCATCTTCTCACACCTCCGACGCCGCATTTTCCCGCGCATGCCGTATTTCCGCCGCAGCAATAGGACTCGAACGGAAGATAAAGGTCTGCGAACAGCGTTCCCTTTGAGAGCGCCTCCTCAGGCTCGTACAGGTTCTCAAACTCCTGAAAAGGAGAATATACCATAGCGAGGGACGGATAAGTGTTTCCTCTTGTATACGAGCCCTTGTCGTTTTTGCATCCGACGCGCTGCTCTGTTCTGACGACGTCATGTCTTATCGCGCATACGCCGCGCATGTCGGTTTCGTCCTCGGCAAGGAGCTTTTCAAGAAAGTCATCGCTTATTCTGTCTCTCGGAGTTTTGTAATCGTTTTGTTGTATCATAACAGTTCCTTGAATATGAACCTCCTGTTTTTTTACATTGAGGTTTTAAGCCTCACTCTGATTATATGTCGCTCCGTGTCAACTTGTGACGCGCCGTTTTCAGCGCGCCGACTCGCGGCAAATATCCAAGACATTAAAATATCAAAAAACACTGGATTTTTGCACCGCTGTATGGTATACTGTTAGTATTATAATAGGGATAGAAAGGAGTAATTGCAAATGCCCGTAGAAATAAAGGACGAATCGAAGCTTTGTTTGCCGGTAATAGTACCCGGCTCATTCGTCGCCTTTCCGTTTATTCCGGTGAACTGCGATTTGACTCGCGAGAGCGCCGTCAGCGCCTTTAATACGGCAAACTCATCGGATAAAACAGTCCTTGTCGCATTTCCCAAGGACCCCGACATATTTTCACCAGGCACCGACGATTTATTTGAAATCGGAATCATCGCAAAAATAGAACAGTCCGTTCCCACCTATGACGACGGGGTCAGAGCCGTTTTCCGCGGTATATGCCGCGCCAAGGTCACATCCTTCCAAACAAAAGGCGCCGCCGTTTTTGCAAACGTCATACCTCAGGAATACAAAGAGAGCGAAAGCGGAATAAGAGAAGAGGCCCTGAGACGGCACATATTGGAAAAAGTAAAGGAGATAGTGCGCCTTCTGCCGCCCGAGAACCGCGCGGTGCTCACCGCCGCAAAGGAGATACACGACCTCGGCAGGCTCTGCGATTTCACGGCGTACTCCGTATTCGCGCTTTACGAGGATAAGCTTGAGGTACTGAAAGAATACGACGAGGTAAAGCGCGCGCTCATTACCTGCGCCGCGCTTGAAAACGACATCGGAGTCTATAAAGAAGAGGTCATCATTCATCAGAAGATACAGAAGAACATGGAAAAGGGGCAGTACGAAAACTACCTCAGAGAAAAGGTCAGAGCGATAAGGGAGGAGCTCGGAGACGAGGACGACGATACGGAAGAATACGCCGAAAAGATAGAGTCGACCGAATTTTCCGCAGACCCCGAGGTATCCTATGAAATAAAGGAAAAGCTGATGAAGGAGGTCTCGCGCCTTTCCAAAATGCCCTTCGGCGCGCCCGAGGCTGTCGTCACAAAAAACTATATAGACGTCTGTCTCGATTTGCCGTGGGACGTCGTAACAAAGGACAGGCTCTCGGTCGACGAGGCAAAAAGGATTCTCGACCGCGACCACGACGGCCTTGAAAAGCCGAAGGAGAGAATTCTCGAGTATCTTGCCGTAAAGCAGCTGAATCCCGACCTCAAAAATCAAATCCTCTGCTTTGCGGGGCCTCCCGGAGTCGGCAAGACCTCGCTCGGCATGTCAATCGCGAAGGCGATGGGCAGGAAATTTGCAAGAGTTTCCCTCGGCGGAATAAGAGACGAGGCCGAAATACGCGGTCACAGAAAGACATATATCGGCTCGATGCCGGGAAGAATAATCACCGCGGTGCAGTCTGCGGGAAGCAGGAACCCCGTTATACTTCTTGACGAAATCGACAAGATGTGCAGCAGCATACAGGGCGACCCGTCCTCCGCGATGCTTGAGGTTCTCGACTCCGAGCAGAACAAAAATTTCCGCGACCATTTCCTTGAGGTCCCCTTCGACCTTTCGGACTGCATGTTTATCGCGACCGCGAACAACGTGAGCGAGATTCCCTCTCCGCTTTACGACAGAATGGAGATTATAGAGCTGTCGACCTACACCGACGCCGAAAAGCTCATGATAGCCAAAAATCATCTCATTCCGAAGCAGATGTCACGCCACGGGCTGAATAAATCGAAGCTTAGAATAAAGGACGACGCGATAAGCGAGATAATCGAGGAGTACACGAGAGAATCCGGAGTTCGAAATCTCGAGCGGGAAATAGCCTGCGTATGCCGAAAGGCAGCGATGAAAATAGTGGAGGGCCCCGCGAAGTCCGTCACTATTTCAAAGAAAAACTTAGCCGAATATCTCGGCCCGCGCAAAATCTCCTATGAAAAAACGGACGTCGAGGACCTTTGCGGAGTCGTAAACGGCCTATGCTACACTACTGTCGGCGGGGACGTTTTGAAAATCGAGACCGCGATTATGCCCGGAGACGGAAAACTGAAGCTTACGGGCACGCTCGGCGACGTTATGAAGGAATCGGCGTATATTGCGGAGAGCTACATAAGAGCTAACGCAAATGAACTGCATATAGATTCAGAATTTTACAAAAAGAGCGATATACATATCCACGTTCCCGAAGGCGCAACTCCGAAGGACGGTCCCTCGGCGGGGATAACTATGCTGACAAGTCTTGTCAGCGCGCTGAGCGGAAAAAAGGTGCGTCACGACGTCGCAATGACGGGAGAGCTGACTCTCACCGGAAGAGTTCTCCCTATAGGCGGACTGAAGGAAAAAACCTTCGCCGCGTACAGAGCGGGCGTGAAAACAGTTATAATACCGAAGGACAACGTGCCCGACCTTGAGGATATTGACAGTACTGTCAGGGAAAAAATGAATTTCAAGCCTGTCACAAAGGCGTCCGAAGTACTGAGCATCGCGCTGAACTGACGCGCCGCGGCTTTCCCTTTTATTATAAGGTCAGGTGAAACATGAAAATAAACCCTAATAACGTAAGTCTGAAAATCACGGCGGGATTTGCGAGTCAGTTCCCGCGCGAGGCGCTCCCGCAGGTCGCTCTGTCGGGACGCTCAAACGTCGGAAAAAGCTCGCTTGTAAACTGTCTTATAAACAGAAAAAATCTCGCGAGGGGCAGCTCAACGCCGGGGAAAACGATAACCGTAAACTTCTACGATATTGACAAAAAGCTCTTTCTCGTCGACCTGCCAGGGTACGGTTACGCAAAGCGCACATACGAAGAAAAGCTGAAGTGGTCAAAGCTCACAGACAGCTATTTTACAAACAACGAATCCATAGACCTGCTTCGTCTTGTTGTGCAGCTTATAGACAGCCGCACCGGCCCCACAAAGGACGACGTCGATATGCTGAGATTCCTTGCGGAGTCAAACATTCCGCATATAATCGCGGCAACGAAGTGCGACAAGCTGAACGCCACCGAAAGAAGAGCGTTTTGCGAGATGATAAGCGCAAATCCCGACTGCAAATCATGCGGAGAAATAATAATGTTCTCGGCAAAAAGCAAAGAGGGTAAGGACGAGCTGATGAGCGCCATTCTGAGTTATATAAAATAATAAGACACAGTAAAAACAAAATCGGAGAATTTTATATATGCTTATATCAATATTTCGAAGCGTCCTTCCGGCAAAGCTGATTATACCGATAGCCGTAATGTCGGCGCTCACCGTTCTCATATCCCTTACAGTACACGAATGCTGTCACGGACTGTGCGCATATGCTCTCGGCGACCCGACCGCAAAGCAGAGAGGACGCCTGTCGCTGAACCCCATGAGGCACCTAAACCCCATCGGAACAATATGTATGCTTCTTCTCGGCTTCGGCTGGGCAAACCCGGTCCCGATAAATCCGAATTACTTTAAAAATCGAAAAGTCGGCATGGCGCTCACCGCTTTTGCGGGCCCCCTCTCAAATCTTCTTCTCTCGTTTTTGTCTCTGATTTTTTACACCCTGCTCCTTCTTCACGCGCCGACTCCCCACAGCGAATTTACGTACAACCTTTTAAGCGTCGTCTCGCTGTTTTTATACTATATGCACATAATGAACATTAACCTTGCCGTATTCAATCTCATACCGATACCGCCTCTTGACGGCTCGAGAATACTGAATATCTTTATTCCCGAGGACAAATATTTTAAAATAATGCGCTATGAGAAATATATAGCGCTCGCGCTTGTATTTCTTATCTATTTCGGCGCGCTTACCGGTCCTCTTTCGTTTATCACAAACAAAATCTCACTCGGAATGCAGTATCTTGTCGGGCTGTTCATAAAGTAAAATAAGTATATAAGTATTGAGTATTAAATAAAAAATGGAGCAGATGACATTTAAACTGGAGACATTTGAAGGCCCTCTCGACCTTCTTCTGTCTCTTATCGAAAAGCATAAAATCGACATAGAGGATATCCCGATATCCCTTCTTTGCGAGCAGTACATGAAATATATAAAAGACGCGGCGGACATGGACATAGAGCTGTCGTCCGATTTTCTGTATATGGCGTCGGAGCTGATGCTTATAAAAAGCCGTATGCTTCTTCCGAAGAGCGAGGAGGACGAGGAAGACCCGCGCGCCGCTCTTGCCGCCGCGCTGCTCGAATACCGCCGCGCAAAGCTCGCGAGCGAGGAGCTGAAGGGCAGATTTGAAAAATTCGGCGCAAGATTCGCAAAGGAAACGGACGAAATAGCTCCCGATAAAACATACGTCGCCGACCACAGCGCCGCTCTGATATATAAAGCCTTTGTAAAGGTGATGAGCGAGGTAAGAGTCACCGACGACGAGGCAAAAAAGAGATTCGAGCCGCTGATACATACAAAAGCGGTCTCGGTGACTGAAATAGTAAGAAACCTTTCGCACCGCCTGCGCGGCGGCAGAAGAGTCACTCTCGGGAGCTTTTTCCGCTCAGCACAGAGCCGCTCGGAGCTTGTCTCGATGTTCCTCGCAATGCTCGAGCTTTTAAAATCGGGGCACCTTGTTCTTGAGGAGTCGCGCGGTGAGTGGGAGGACGGGGTCATCGACGCCGCGTCGAACATCGAGGTTTCTCTTGCCGACGGTACGGACACAGAGGAGCTTATCCGCGTTGTAGACCACAACTGAAAAGCGTTTCTCTCCTCGCGCCTCATACGGCGCCGCGCAGACCGACGCATTATTTATTGTTATTTATTATTATTTATTTTGTTATCTCGCTAAAACCCGAAAAATTTCTCAAAACGAAATTTTTGTATCGAATAAAAAATCCGAATAAAAAAGTCAAGGATATGCAATAATTATATGAATGATTGTATAAATGAAGATGTAATTGAGGGTATGGACGAAACGGGAAATCCTGCCGCCCCCTCCCCCGCGCAATTCGACGGGGACAAAGGGGCAAATGTCAGAACCCCATATGAGATAAAGAGCGTCGTCGAGGCAGTGCTCTTTGCCGCGGGATATCCTGTAAAATACGAAAAGCTCGCCTCGGTGCTCGATATGACGGTCGGGCAGATAAAAAAAACAGTGTCCGAATACGCAAAGGAATACAACTCGCAAGAAAACTCTCTCGCGAGAGGAATACTCCTTCTGACATACGACGACGCCTGCCAGCTTTGTACAAAAGAAGAGTACGGAAAGGAAATACGCGACGCGCTCGGAATCAAGCGGGGAGGAAATCTCTCCCAGTCCTCCATTGAGGTGCTCGCAATCGTAGCATACAACGAGCCTGTAACAAGAGCGTTTATAGATACGGTAAGGGGCGTTGATTCAAGCTACGCCGTGTCGACACTCGCGGACAAGCACCTGATTGAAGTCTGCGGAAGACTCGACGTGCCGGGGCGCCCGCTGCTTTACAGAACGACAGATGATTTTCTCAGAGTTTTCGGCATTTCCTCGTTGTCCGAGCTGCCCGATATTCATCTCGGCTCCGACGGAGAGCAGCTCAACGTACTGCCGCTTGAGGATGTGGGAAATGAAGGCGAAGATGAAGATAAAGAAAATGCAGAAAATATAACGGATAAACAAATAAATTTAATCCCCGAGGACTCCGAAAAGAGCGAGACTTTTCTCGGCGCCGAGAGCGAAAAACAGTAAAGCAGAAAAAATAAAAAAAATAAGAAATAGAAAAAGGAGGAAAAATGACTGCTCTGATTGTAATACTTATAGTACTTTTCCTCGTTTTTCTTCTTCTGATGCAGTGGTTTAAAATAAGAATTTACGGTGAGGAAAAAATCGCGGTAAAAATAGGAATCGGCCCCGTCATGCTTGACGCTTCGAGCTTTTCGGGCAAAAAAAAGAAAGAAAAAAAAGCTCCCGAAAAGGGCGGCGAAAAGTCGGGCGAAAAAAAAGGAACGAAAGAAAAGAAAGAAAAAAAAGAAAAAAAAGAGGGCGCGGCGAAAATCTCCGACGTCATAAATATTTTAAAGGAAATACTCCCGCGCTTTTGCAAAAAACTCCACTTCAGAGCGAGAACCCTCGAAATAACAGTCGCGACGGGAGACGCCGCGTCGACCGCGATTGCGTGCGGCGCCACCAAAGCCGCGTCATCTCTTATGTTTGAGCTTATTGATACATATACCGTACTTGATATCGGGAAAAGAGACAGGGTATCAATAGAGCCGAATTTTTTATCGGAAAAGAGCGCGTTTAAAATCGACCTTCTTTTCAGAATACGACTGATAAGCGCTCTTGCCCTTTTCCCGAGACTCATCTCGGCATTTATTAAAACCGCCGACAAAAATTAAAATCCCATTGATTTTAATATAAAATATAAAAAAGAACAAAAAGCAAAATAACGGAAAGGAAAAAGGACAAAAAAATGAGCGAAAATAAAATGAGCGAGATAATCGAGGCGTCGGTAAACAGTCTCAAAAGCATCGCGGGCGCCGACACAATAATAGGCGAGCCGATAAAGACGGAAAGCGGAACGACAGTCATTCCCGTCTCTAAAATTTCACTCGGATTTGTCTCCGGCGGCGTCGACTACGGCGCAAAAAGCGAAGAAAAAAAGAACAATTTCGGAGGCGGCGGAGGAACCGGAGTTACGATGACCCCTGTCTGTTTTCTCGTTATAAGGTCGAGCGGCGAGGTCGAAATACTGAACGTAAAAGCTTCGGAAAAGCCCTTCCCCGACCCCGTGGGGGACGTCATCGGTCTTATCGAAAGATCTCCCGAGCTTATCGAAAAATTCAAATCTGTTTTCGGCAAAGAAAAAGACGGCAAAACAGAATAAAAAAAGTGCAGCGCAAAATATTGGCGCGCCGAGTTTTTTGCTGATTTTTTCGGATTTTTTCGGATTTTTTCGGATTTTCCGAAATTATAAAGTGCTATAATTTTCATGATTTATTATAATTTATAAAAGTCGGCTCGGAATAAGCGCTTAAAACCTTGAAACACTAAGAAATGAAATAAATAATTTAAGAAAACAACTTAATTTTCACCGATTACGGATTCCTTTAAAAATCTTTAAAATCCTTTAAAATCCGTTCGGTTCTGTGTTTACGAGGTTAAACTTTATGCAAAAAGCGCGAAATAAACTGTTTATATACGTTATTATACTGTCCCTTGCAGCGTCTCCAATCATTTCGGCTCTGATACCGCGCTGCGCGGCAGCCGACATTCCCGTATCCGCCGAAAGCGCGATTTTGATTTGCGCCGACGACAACGGCGTGATATACGAAAAAAACGCGAGACGCCGCATGGCAATGGCAAGCACGACAAAAATAATGACGTGCCTTGTCGCCATTGAAAACGGAAAGCTCGACGACGTTGTTAAAATATCCCCGAATGCGGTCGGCGTCGAGGGCTCCTCGCTGTACCTGCAAAAAGGCGACAGCGTTACCCTTGAGGGACTTCTTTACGCTCTCATGCTCAGAAGCGCAAACGACACCGCCGCCGCCATAGCGTACCACATCTCGGGCTCGATAGAAGCGTTTGCCGAGCTTATGAATAAAAAAGCCGCGGAGCTCGGACTTGAAAACACTCATTTTACAAACCCGCACGGTCTTCAGGACGAAAACCACTACACAACCGCATACGACTTTGCAATTCTCGCCTCATACGCGATGAAAAACGAGACGTTCGCGAAAATTGTCGGAACTCGCTCGTATACAGTCTCTCTCAACGGCGGAGACTGCCTTAAAACTGTCGTAAACCACAACAAGATGCTTCGCCTCTATGACGGAGCAAACGGGGTAAAAACAGGCTTCACAAAGGACAGCGGGCGCTGTCTTGTCTCGTCAGCCGAGCGCGACGGAGTGTCGCTTATCGCGGTCACTCTCAACGCTCCGAACGACTGGAACGACCACGAGCGAATGCTCGACTACGGCTTTTCTCAGTACACGCATATGAGACTGCTCGAAAAGGGACAGCTGAGACGGACGTTTGAGGTCGCAGGGTGCGGCACGGTGGACGCTGTCAATTCAGACGAAATATGGGCAACTCTGAGAAACGGCACGGACGTGTCCTATGAGATAACCGCAAGTGAGAGACTGCTCTTTGCCCCAATCTCAAAGGGCGAGACGATTGCCGAGGCAAAGGTAACGGCGGGCGGAAAGGTCATAGGCACCGTACCGCTGTGCGCCACGGAGGACAAGACGGTACCCGAAGAAGAAAAAAACTTCTTTAATAAAATTACCGATAAAATTATTGACTTCTTTAAATAATAAACCTTGCGATTATAAGTTATAAAAAATATGTACGCGGGGATATCCCCGCGTACTTTCGGGAATTCCGTTTCATATTTATTTATTTTACTTAATTTATAAAATTATGGAAAAGGTAAGACTTCAAAAAATTTTTACCGACGCAGGGATAATGTCCCGCCGCGCCGCCGAGAAAGAAATTTCGGACGGCAAAGTGAGCGTCAACGGAAAAACCGCGTCGGTGGGGGATAAAGCCGACCCGCAGCGCGATGTTATAATGTACGGCGGTAAACGAATAATGCCCCAAAAGAGCAGAAATCATACATATATTATGCTTAATAAACCAATGGGATATGTCACCACGATGAGCGACGAAAAGGGCAGAAAAAGCGTCAGCGAGCTTGTATCCGACGTCGGGCGGCGGGTGTATCCCGTCGGGCGGCTCGATATGTATTCGGAAGGGCTTTTGCTTTTCACCGACGACGGCGAGTTCGCAAACAAGCTGACGCACCCGTCCCACTCCGCAGAAAAGGTTTACCGCGTGAAAATCAAGGGAAAGCTCACTCAAAAGGATATTGACGCCATTACGTCTCCGATGACCCTTGACGGCTACAAGCTGCGTCCCGTAAAGGCGAAGCTTATCACGGCGGGAAAAACCGACTCCGAGAAAAACACTTTTTCAGTAGTTGAAATTACCCTGTACGAGGGAAGAAACAGACAGATAAGAAAAATGTGCGAGAAATGCGGTCTTACCGTTATGAGACTTTGCAGAATACGAATAGGCGAGGTCTCGCTCGACGGACTGCCGCTCGGAAAATGGAGAGTTCTCACCGACGGCGAGATAGAATATCTTATGTTGTAAAAGAATTGAATATTTTAAATTTTTAAAATATCAGACTGAAGACAAAGCGGCTTTGTGTTTAAACACACAGAGCCGCTTTGTTGTAATTTGTAAGAAGAATTTCGAAA
>CANRNZ010000023.1 GCA_947632135.1 uncultured Clostridia bacterium | reverse complement strand
GCAAAATATTCCGTTACGTCCTCAGCGATTTCCCCGCTTACGAGAGGGGAGACCCCGTTGTACGGCTCGGAAAGCCCCATATCCTTTATGACATACAGATAACCGTTCTTTCCGACAGCGCCTCCGACGTCAAGCTTTCCGTTCTTATTCGGCAAAAGCTCGACCTCGGGGTTCTGCACGTACCCGCGCACGTTCCCCATATAGTCGCTGACACACACGACAGGGCCGCACGGGCCGTCGCCGTTTATTCGAAGGGTGAGTGAGTTGTCGGGATCCTTCAGAAGCGAGCCCATAAGGGACGCCGCCGTCAGCGCGCGCCCGAGAACTGCCGTGCAGGTTTTCGACGTTTTATGAATTTCCATAGCCCTTGACACGACAAATGTCGAATCCTCAAAAAAGATTCTGACGCTGCCGTCTGAGGTTATGGCTCTTGTTATGTATGATTTTGCCATTTTTATTATTTTGTTTTCGCCTTATATGTTTTATATATTTACTTTTTCAACCGTTTTGTTGTAGTGAGAGCGCAGCGCGGCGGTCGAGAGCTCGTGAGACATTCTCGTTTCCTCGGGCGTAAAGAGCCCGAACGGGACGTCCTCTCCGGCATATTCGAGCATGAAAGCGCCCATCATTTGCTGCATTGCGTCGACAAATCCGAATTCGAAAATCGAGCCGGTAATCGTCGGGAGCATCGGCTTGTACCCGACGGAAATACGCGCCCAAGCCTGCTCCTTGCCCCACGAGGTCGTGTAGAAGAAGGAGTTTGCGTCGTCGCTTGAAAACTTCGCGCTGCAATCAAGACCGTATATTTCAAAGAACCAACGGTTTGTCGAGCCGGGGTTCATTCTCTTTGTCTCAAGTGTCATCGGGAATTCGTTCCCGTCCTTGTCCTCGCACGTGCAGAGAAGTGTCGCGTTGTCAAACGTATCGCATACCGCAACGCCGCCTTTCCCGTCGGGGCGCTCCTTTACGATGTTGTCCATCTGAGCGTAGACAGTCTTCGGTATAAATCCCATTCTGAACGGCACATGCTGAGTGTGTATGCCGAGGTCGCCGAGACAGCCGTACTCGCCGTTGAATTTAACTGTCCGCTTCCAGTTTATGGGCTTTGAAAGGTCGCAGTCGGACGAGTGGTTGAAGCCCGCGTGAACCTCGATAATCCGCCCGAACCTGCCTTCCTTTATCCAGTTTATCATAAGCTGCATTGCGGGATAGTACGGGAATTCGCTCGTACAGCGCACGAACACGTCGGGATTTTCTTCGATTGCCTTCATTATCGCGTCGTTTGCTTTTTTGTCGATTCCGAACGGCTTTTCGCCGAGCAGAGCCTTTTTTGAATTTATTGTGTCAATATAGAATTTTTCGTGCAGATTGTGCGGCACCGCGCAGTATATGGCGTCGATGTCGTCGGCGGAAAGAAGCTCCTTATAATCCGCGGTCACGTATTTTATGCTCGGAAAATTTTTTATGAACCACTCCGTCTCAGCCTCCACAGGCGAGCATATACCTACTATCTCGGGCCGCGGGATATCCCTTGTAAAGTGGCACCATCTTGCGGCGGCAGAGGCAAATTCCCTCGCCATAAGCCCGCATCCTATAAGTCCGAATCTTACGGTTTTCATTTATAAAGCTCCTCCGTTTTCGTTTGCTTTCTCATATTTTTATATTTTTGATATAACAAATTTATATAATATTATAATTCCAGTTTTGCGCGATGTCAACGGTTCTTTTGAATACAAGGAATTTTTTTGAGTTTTTATTTATTACCGTTTATTACCGTTTATTATTTTAAATTTCCGTTTGGCGGTATGCGAAAATTACTCTCGGATTTCAAGCTTTTCTCCGTCAAGAACTGCAAAGGTAAGACTTTCGCCCTCGTATACAAGCTTCAGTGAGAAAAACGGAGCGTCTGTTTTTAAAAGTTCCAGAAATATTCTGTCTCCCTCCCAAATCGGAAGCTTCGTCACGTCCTCGATATTCACCCATTCAAGCGCGCCCTCGTCGCACTCGCATATATCTCCCGAAAAATCGCGGCACGTGAAAAGAAACATATACTCGCACTCATTTGAGTCCGCGACGAACGTCACGACTCCGCGAAGGGTCAGCTTTCCGACTGTAAGACCGGTCTCCTCGAATATTTCTCTTGCGGCGCATTCCTCGGGCGACTCGCCACGCTCGAAGCCCCCGCCTATACCGACCCATTTGCCGTAGTTCACGTCGTTTTTCTTTTTTATTCTGTGCATCATGAGATATTTGCCGTCACGCTCGATATAACATAAAGATGTGTTTCTCATTTTTCACTCCGTACTTTGAAATATATTTTTCCGCCACGTTTATTTTAACATAAGTAATTTAGTCTTTCAACAAATTTTTTATTGTTTTGAGTTTCTGAAACGCCTCCTGCGTAGGGGCAGTCGGGTTTTATTTGCCGCATATGTCACACGTCGAAAAAAGCCGCATATAATTACGGTAAAGAATATCGGGTTAAGAATAAAAAATAAAAGAATAACCGTATAAAGGAGGCGTTTCCCATGAAGAAAAAGCTTCCGGACATGAGCGCCGTAAGCTTTGTCGATGAAATTATTTCCGATGCAGTAAAAAGGCGCGCGAGCGACATTCATTTTGAGATGACAGACGACGCGCTGAACGTGAGAGTGAGATGTGACGGGGTGCTGAGTCCTGTCGGCACCGTCGGGAGGGAACTCGGAAAAAAGGCGATATCACGTATAAAGGTAATGTCGGGCATGGACATAAGCGAGCATAAAAGGGCGCAGGACGCGAGAATAACCGCCTGCGGCGCCGACATAAGGGTACTCGTCACACCGTGCGAAAACGGCGAAAACGCTTTTCTCAGAATACTCGACAAAAGGTACTGCAAAGGCGGCGCCGCAGAGCTCGGTATTGATGGGGAAACGCTTGAAAAGTACAAAAAGCTGAAAGGGTGCGAGGGGCTTATACTCCTTGCGGGGCCGACAGGCTCGGGAAAAAGCTCTACAATGTATTCGATGCTCGGTGAAATTTATTCCGACGCGTCGGGTAGAGTCAATACGGTAACTCTTGAGGACCCTGTCGAATATACTGTTACCGGCGCCACTCAGATAACTGTAAACCTGCGCGGCGGCATGACGTTCAAG
The DNA here is from genome assembly GCA_947632135.1 of uncultured Clostridia bacterium. GTDB lineage: Bacteria > Bacillota > Clostridia > Oscillospirales > CAG-272 > RUG14199. The sequence continues at coordinate 16,730 of CANRNZ010000023.1, read as the reverse complement.
GAGGCGTCGCGCGCGGTTCTCCGCCTCGACCCCGATATAATCGCGATAGGGGAAATAAGGGACACAGCCTCAGCCGAGGCGGCATATCGCTCGGCGTCGACGGGACACATGACCCTTGCCACTGTTCATGCGAAAAACGCGACGTCACTCATAAGCAGAATGAGAGATTTCGGCATCGGAGAAGCGCGGCTGACAGACGTCCTTCGCGGCGTCGTTTTTCAGCGCCTTGTAAAGCGCGTGTGCTCTGACTGCGGCGGCAGTGGCTGCGACAGATGCGGCAAAAGCGGCTATTTCGGGAGAATAGGCGCGTTCGGTATAGTGACGGCGGGTGAAAACGAAAAAATGACAAAGGAACGCCTTTACGCCGCCGACAGGGAGCTTGCGGATTCTCTCTACCGCCTTGCCGAAAAAAAGATAACGACCGACAGCGAGGTGAAACGCGTACTGTGGACTTATTTGATATAAGAGCTCGGTATATGCTTTTTGCCGACACGGCGTACAGGCTGTCCTACGCATTCTCAGCCTTTCACTCGCCGATTGAAGCGCTCTGTACCGTGCTGAGGGATACAAAAAACCGCCGAATGAGACGGACGCTTGACATTTGCATAAAAGGGGTCTCGGCGGGCTATTCGCTTTCTGATTCACTTGAAATGTCACGCGGGGCGCCCGATATTTTTACACAGAGCGTCCGCGCCGGTGAGGAGAGCGGCAAGCTTTCAGAGTCATTTTATAATCTCGCGTCATACTACGAAAGACTTGACTCTTTAAAAAAGAGAATAAGCGCCGGGATGAGGTATCCGTTCTTTGTCGTAATACTTGCCGCGGCCGTGATTTGGACGGTCGGTAGGGTCGCCTCTCCCGCGCTGACGTCGCTCAACATAGAAAGCGCGGTATTGCCCGAGAATGTCGGCTTATTTATAAATATATCGCAGACAATTTCAGCGTTTCTCAGATACTTTATTTTATCTCTCGTATTGATTTTACTTCTATTCACACTTCTTCGCTCCACACGCGCGGCGGAATTGTTTTTTACGTATTCAGAGCGCTATTTTCCGTCGGTCTTTAAAATATCAAAGCTGTGGTCGACGTGGCGCTTTGCCGAGGCAGCCGCAATTCTTCTCTCGTCGGGAGTTTCGCTTCCCGACGCCGTGAGGTGCGGCGGAAAAAGCGCGGGAGGAGTCGCGGGGCGGAATGCCGAGCTCGTCGCGTCGGCGATAGAGGCGGGATACAGTTTCGGAGATGCGCTGAGGGAAAGCGGAGCTTTTCCGGATTCTTTTTGTTCATTTGTTTCGGTCGGGGAGGATACAGGCGCTCTTATCGGGGCGCTGAGGGACGCAGGGGAGCTTTACCGCTCCGAGGCGCTCTGCGCCGCCGAGCGAGCGGCAGCAACGCTCGCGCCGGCGCTTACAGTATTGGTCGGACTTATAACGGCGTTTACAGTTGCCTCCGTTTATCTTCCGATACTCGCCATATACGGGGCCGTAGAGTTTTAGCAAAATAAACAAAAACAAAAAGAAGGGATAATAGTGAAAAAAAGGAGAAACGAAAAAGGCTTTACTCTTATCGAGCTTTTGATAGTCATTGCTATAATTGCGATTCTGAGCGCTGTGGCAATTCCGGTTTTTTCGTCTCAGCTTGAGCGCGCGAGAATAGCGGTGGATATGTCGAACGCGCGCGCCGCCTCGTCAATGGCTTATTCGGAGTACATGCTCTATCACGCGTCGATTGACGGTGAAAGCGGCGAAAAGGTGACGTACACATTTGCGTCGGACGCCGAGGGGAACATGTATATTCTGTCGCATACAAAAGATGACGGAACGGCATTTGACGACGGGAGCGACAACGAGGGAAAAACAGAAATAAAGCCTAAATCCGCAAAGCTGGGAGATATCGAACTGTCTGTCGTTATAAACGACGGAAAGGTCGAATCAAACACGTGGCTGTCGCTCCTTGGCAAGTAAGCGGCGCGGCGCCCGCCCTGATTTATGCGGGAGGCGCCGCCATGGCATTTGCGGCGTATGCGGTTTTATGCGGCGAGAGACTGCGGCGCGCGCTCGGGTGCGCGGTTATATACGTGCTCGAATGCGGGGCAGTCGTCCTTCGCTTCGGCGCTTCGTTTTACGCCGCCCGTGTGTGTGTTCTTCTGGCTTTGCTTCTTGCGTCCGCGCTGTCGGATATCGAGAGCATGGAGATACCCGATGAGATCCACATCTGCGCTGTATTCGCGCTTTTCATGCTTTTGCCTTTCGACGGGTGTTTTCGAGTATCGCTTATGCGCTCCGCCGCGGGCGCCGCCGTTATCGGCGGAGGTATAACTCTTATGGCGCGCCTTGCAGACAGAATATGGCACTGCGAGACGCTCGGGGGCGGCGACATAAAATTATTCGCCGTGATAGGCGCGTATCTCGGCGTCGGTTGCGGCGCTCTCGCCGTCGCGCTGTCGTGTGTTTCAGGTCTTGTTTTCTGCGCCGCGGAACACGTGGGGAGCAAAGAGGCTTTTCCGTTTGCGCCGTCGATTGCATACGGCGCGTTCGCGGCAGCGCTCATATTCTGCGGCGCGCAGGCAGCCTCTTTCGGGCAGATTGGAGCGTGATAGGGTGCAAATAAAAGACTGCAACAGAGATAATAAAGGCGAAAGAAAATGCTATAGGCGCGGTGCGGCGCTGTCTCTTTCTCTTATTTTACTTCTTTTCTGCATTATCGCATCATTTGCCGCAATATCGCAAAGAAACGCTGTGACGCGTATTTTCGAGGCGAACGATAAATACGAGAAAAAATATTATGCCGCGTCGTCAGCGGCGCGTCTTATAAAAGACTCTATGAACCTTTCAAATATGAATGTCCTCACTCTCGTATGTCTGCAATATGCGAACGGCAGCGGAGATGTTCTGACTGTAACGGTAAAGGCTCCGGGGCTTCCCGACGCGGTATGTACGGTCATCTTTGACGAAATGCTGAACCTCGAGGCGAGAGTTGAGGTCACGCCAATCGTCATTCGCCTTACAATGCCCGCGTCGGTTCCCGGCGTTATCGGCTGGGACGAAAAGGACGCGATGACGGAGCTTGTCGAAAGGGGGTAGAATTTATGAAAAATAAACTTCTTTCAAGGCGCGGTGAGACGTTCGCAGGGATTATATGCTCGCTTTTGATTGCCGCGCTCGCGCTTTACCTCCTTCGCGTCGCGCTTTCACCATATGCCTTTGGGAGAAGCGCCGAAAAAAGCGAAGAGAAATACGGCACTGTCGAGGCAGTTTTCACTTTGGGAGAGGCTTCCTATGAGGCGAGGATAAATGTAAGGTTCACCGAGGAAGGGTACGTTTATGCTCCCGAATAAAAGCGAAAATTATACGTCAAAAAAAGGCTGTATTCTCGCGGAATGCCTTATGTCGATTGCGATTTTAACCATAGCGGCGTCTCTGTTTTTCGTCGGGATTAGCGCGGCGTGCCGCGTGTATGAGGCGACAAGTCAAAAAAACAGCTCGGACGTTCTCGCAGAGGCATACTCGGAATATATAAAGAACGCTCTGCGCTTTGCAAGGGACACTGACGCCGCAGAGGAGCGTCTCAAGGGCTTTGAGGCGGCGCTGAACGGTCTAACGGCAGAGGGACTGATTTTCGAGAGGGAAGAAAGCGGAGACGTGCGCTTCGGGTTTTCCGTTGGGAAAAGAGAATACTCTTACAAGACGACTCCGCTGAACGACAGCGGGAATTGAGAAAAAACTGTCCCCGACACATCGAAATGTGTCGGGGACTTTTGCGCTATGTTCGCACAGACTTGTCCCAAAAGTTTTGGTCAAGCTTTTGAAAAAGCTTGACCAAAACTTTCAAATCGGGTCTGTGCAAACAGTTCATGCAAACTTTGAAAAATTTCAAAAAAATTCCCCGTACCTATGGACAAGTTATTTAAAATAGTGTATCTTGTGTACAGACAATAAAATACAAAGAAGAGCCCACCCCCACTTTTCATTTTTCCTGACTTCTCTCAAATCGAGGTGGCTTTTGTGAAGACTAAAATCTGTCGGCTGTACAATAAGTACGGTTACTTTCTGTATGTTTTGATAGTCCCCGTTTATCTCGCGCTGTTTTTTACGGTGGAGGGCGTCGTTACATCAAGCTCAAATTATTTTGTGTCATACCTCCCGCTCGACGATTTCATACCGTTTTGCGAATGGTTCATATTTCCCTACATACTGTGGTATCCGTTTCTTCTTCTCCCGGGGCTCTATCTTATGTTTACCGACGTCGACACCTTCCGTCGGTATCTTATCTATATCGGAATGTCCTTTTACACCGTGACGTTCATATGTTTTCTGTTTCCGAACGGTCAAAATCTGAGAGTGGATATACCGTCCCTCGGGAGAGACAATATCGCGCTCTCGATTCTCAGCCGGATTTATTCGGCAGACACAAACACAAACGTCTGCCCGAGCGTTCACGTGGTCGGCGCGGTCGGCTCGATGTTTGCGATGCTTTCCTCGCCTAAAATAAAGAGCCGTGCGTTTAAATTTTTCACGGTGCTTTTCGGAGTGCTTATATCAATTTCGACCGTATTTGTAAAACAGCATTCGGTGCTTGATATAATAGTCGCCGTTCCGTACAGTCTCATTTTCTGCATTATCAGCTTTAAGCTTATAAAGCTGAAGAAGAAATATTCGCCGATAATCGAATCATAAAATTCATACCGACATTAAAATCGGGTAAATCACTTGAAATCACTCAAAATCACTTGAAAACAATACTTGATTTTGATATAATTTGATATCGTTTTGATATTATTTTTATATTATTTTGATATTTTAAATATACGAAAGTATAGGAGTAAGCGCATGATAAATCTTACAAAAAACAAGGACACCGATTACGTCATAATCTACCGCAAAGACGCCTCGGAATCCGAGCTCACAGCCGTCTCGAATCTTAAAAGCTATATTTACAAAATAAGCGGCGCGATACTTTGCGAGTTTACGGACAACCGTCCCGAAGCCGCAAAGGAAATAGTCGTCGGATACACAAACAGAGGCGGATACGATGAGGACACCGTATCAAAGCTCGGCGACGAGGGATACAATATAAAGACGGAAAATGAGAAAATTTACATTCTCGGCAGCGGCGTCCGCGGCGCCCTCTACGGCGTTTTTGATTTTCTCGAAAAATTCTGCGGCTGTCTTTTCATGACCTATAATTATGAGAAGGTGCCGAGAAACGAAAGCATTACGGTTCCCGAAACGGACATCACGGAAACTCCCGTGTTCGAGTGCAGAAACGCCTATTGGTATTCGGTGAAGGCCGAGGACATAAGCGCGAAGCTGAAATTGAACGGCTGCGCGGGACGAAAGCTCAGCGATAAATACGGCAGCGGCGTTTACTACGCCGGGGACTTTGAGCATACGATAGGCTATCTCTCCGAGCAGTGCCCCGAGGGCGAAAGAGCGTGGAGCCAGCCCTGTCTTTCCGACGAGAACGTATACAGGACAGTCCTCAAAAACGTGCGCCGCAAGCTGAAGGAATGTCCGAATGCAAAAATCATGTCGATAACGCAGAACGACGGGAACGGCGGAGCATGCAAATGCGAAAAGTGCCGCGCCGTAAACGAGCGCGAGGGAAGCGAGATGGGAACAATGCTCGCCTTTGTGAACAGAATCGCGAGAGAGCTGAAAGACGAATTTCCCGACGTACTTTTTGACACATTTGCCTACAGATTTACAAGAAAGCCGCCGAAGACAATAGTTCCCGAGGACAATGTAATAGTGCGCCTTTGCTCAATAGAGAGCTGTTTTCGCCACGCGCACGAGGACTGTCACGAAACACCCGGTCATGACAATCCGATTGAGCCGTTTTCAAAACAGCTCGTCGAGTGGTCGAATCTTACAAAGCATCTTTATATCTGGGACTATACCACCGATTTCACAAACTATTCGACGCCGTTTATGAATCTCGGGATTCTCAGAAAGAACGTAAGATTTTTCGCCGACAACCGAGTGGACGGTCTGTTTGAGCAGGGAAATATCTTCTGCCACAACGGGGAGTTCGGCGAGCTCAAGGGATATATTCTCGCGAGACTTATGTGGAATCCTTATATGAGCGAGGAGGAGTACTGGTCGGAAATCGACAAATTCCTTATCGGCTATTACGGAAAGGGCGGAGTATATATCCGCGAGTTTATCGACTATATGCTCGAGTGCTCGAAGGATTCACATTTCGGAATATACTTTGACAACGCGTCGCTGTACATAAAGCCGAGCGGATTTGCCGACGAGCTCGAGGCGAAATTTGAGTTTATAAAGCATTCAAACGAGCTTTTAGAAAAGGCTCTCGCGCTTGCCGAGACAGACGACGAGGTGGCGCATATAAAATGCTCTGAAATACAGCTTTTGAACTACACTTATTTCACCTTAAACGAGTACAGTGAGAGACTGAAGGGCGACCCCGAAAGGAAAGAAGAATATCTCGAAAACGAGAAGAGGATAATAGAGAATAACAAGCTCCAGTTCAAGTACATGAAAATGTACGGAATGGTGTGCCCGATGGAATTCAAATACATTGATAAGGTCGGCGAGCCCGATTTCAGAAAGCCCGCAATGCTTTGGTCCAACGAGGACGCGTAAGCGACGAGTCGTGTCTGCGCCCGATTTAATATAATTTAATATAACGGAGGTCTCCTTTGAAAATAGTTTTTGAGGACAGTGAGCTTGAGAAATTCGTTATGAGCGGCGAGTCGTGTATCGCGCTCCCATTCGAGGTCTTGGTCCCGCAAAACGGGGAGGCTGTCGTCACGGTATACTCTAAATTTGAAAAGGAAGCGCGCCTTTTTGCCGACTTGTTTTCGGACGACCCGCTCGGAAAAGACGCCGTTTCATTTATAAAAGAGCATTTTACGCTCCCGATGAAAAAAGCGGGATATGAGTACGACGGGCGCTCCTGTCAGCGTCTTATCCATTTCACATCAGATAAGGCGGAAATCAGAAGCTTTGATTTGCCAAACGTCGTTATGATATCGACAAACGCAGAATTTGAGCGGTATTACAATAATGCGACAAGAGACGCGGAGCTTGACGACGACGATGACCTCGATGTTTGTTTTGCGGTTGTCGAAGACGACATGATACTGTCCTTTTCCTCGGTAAACGACATAAGGGACGGCGAATATTACGAAATAAACGTGGAGACCTCTGTCGAATCGAGAAATAAAGGATACGCCGCGGCAGTCGTCTCGGCTCTCGCCCACTATATCATCTCAAAGGGTGAAAAGGTGAGCTATAAATGCCGCGCCTCAAATGCCGCCTCACTCAGAGTTGCCGAAAAGGTCGGCTTTTCAAAAGCGGCTGAGAGCTACAGCTTTGTCTGCTACGCAAAACGCTGAATTATTAAGTATTTAAGGAGTGTTATATGGCTTTTGACGCCGGAATGGTATCCTTTGTCACAAAGGAAATTGACTCGCGCCTCAGAAACGGCAAGGTCGAAAAAATATATCAGCCGCAGAGAGACGAGATTATTATTTCCGTGCGCTCGGGCGGAGAAACACACAGACTTCTTATAAACGTCGGCTCGTCCAACGCGAGACTGAACATCACGTCAATGAGACCGGATAACCCCGCAAATCCTCCGATGTTCTGTATGATGCTCCGCAAGCATTTTCAGGGCGCAAGGGTAATCGGCGCCGAGCAGCTCGGCTTTGAAAGGGCAGTGCGGATAACCTTCGACTCGTATGACGAGCTTGGTTTTCAGTCTCACAAGCACATGATAGCCGAGATAATGGGAACATACAGCAACCTCATCGTAACCGATAAGGACGACAGGATAATCGGCGCCGCAAAGCTTATCGACATTTCAACGAGTCATAAAAGGCAGATTCTCCCCGGCCTTAAATACGAGGAGCCGCCGGCGCAAAACAAGCTCGACCCGATGAGGGTAACAAGGGAGGAATTTCTTGATATTGCCTCACGCGCCGACGGAGATATGAGCTGTGAGAAATTTATCATATCCTCCTTTTGCGGGATTGCCCCCGTCGTCGCGCGCGAAATAGCCTACCGCGCCTCGGGAAGCCCCGCCGCATCGCTTGACGAATGTTCGAAAAACGTAGAAAAAGAGTTTTTCGGCATTGTTCGAAAAATAAAAGACAGCAGCGGAACGCCGTGCCTTGTTTTAAACGCTGACAGACCTGTCGAATATGCGTTTGTCGAATTAAAACAGTTTTCGGGGGCGGACACAAGATTTTTGACATTTGAAACATTCGGAGAACTTATCGACAAATTCTTTTTTACACGTGCGGATAACGAGCGGCTTCGTCACAGAGCGTCCGATGTTTCACGCATTTTGACAAATGCCGAAAAAAGGATTTCAAAAAAAATATCAATTCTTTCATCGGAGCTTGCGGAAAGCGGTGAGGGCGAGAGATATAAGCTGTACGGCGACCTTATAACCGCAAATATATATCGCCTGAAAAAAGGCGACTCCTCGTCAAAGCTCGAAAACTACTATGCCGTGGACGACGACGCGCCGCCTTTTGTGACGGTGCCGCTTGACACCCGTCTCACTCCTGCCGCAAACGCTCAGAAATACTATAAGAAATACAACAAGTCGAAATCAGCAAGGGAGCATTTAACGGGTCAGCTTGAAATAGCGCGCCGCGAGTATGACTATATTATGAGCGTGTTCGACTGCCTCAACCGCGCGGCAAGCGAAAAGGAAATAGCGGAGATACGCTCGGAGCTGTTTCAGAGCGGATACGCTTCGAAAATGAGAGGCTACACGGCGGAGAAAAAGAAGCAGACCCCGCTCTACACCGAATACAAAACGAGCGGAGGATACACCGTTCTTTGCGGAAAGAACAATCTTGCAAACGACTATATAACGTTTAAGCTCGGCGAAAAAGAGGATTGGTGGTTTCACGTCAAGAACATGCCGGGCTCCCACGTTCTTATGAAATGCCCCCGCGGGGAGGAGCCGCCCGAGCTTGACTTCACGCAGGCCTGCATGATTGCCGCCGTGAATTCCAAAGCCGCGCCCGGCGCCGCGGTGGACGTCGATTACACGAAGCTCAGAAGCGTAAAAAAGCCCCCGTCCTCAAAGCCCGGATATGTCATATATCATACGAATTATTCCGCGCGCGCCGTAAGCGACGGGGAGGCCGTCTCGAAGCTCCTTGTGGGCATGACGAAAAAATAAAAATATTTTACAATCACAAAAAATACAAACGTCAAAAACGGCGCTTGCCGCTCGGTTTTTATATACCGAAGGCAAACGCCGTTTATATTTTTGTTCTTACAGTCAGTCCGAGTAAGCTGTAATTCCCGCAAATGACAAGGCGTCAAAGCGCGGACACGATATCGGCTGTGTCTCTCGCTATCATAAGCTCCTCATTTGTGGGTATTACGTACACCCTGACCTTTGATTCGGGCTTCGATATCTCGACGATATTGGGCTGTCTCCACGTTTTCGCGTTGAGCTCAAGGTCGAGAACTATTCCGAGATAGCTCATATCCTTCAGCGCTCTTTCACGAAGCTCGGGGTTGTTCTCGCCCATTCCCGCCGTAAATACGATAGCGTCGACACCGTCCATTGCGGCGGTGAAAGCGCCTATATACTTCTTGACCTGATATGCGAGAATGTTTGCCGCCAGCATACATCTTTCGTCGTTGTTCTTTATGCCCTCCTCAACGTCGCGGCTGTCGGAATATTTGCCCGTAACGCCGAGAAATCCGCATTTCTTGTTCATGAAATCCGAAATTTCGGACAGGGGAATGTTTTCCTTTTCCATAATATAAGGAATAATCGCAGGGTCAATCGAACCGCAGCGCGTTCCCATTTCAAGTCCCTCGAGGGGAGTGAATCCCATTGTTGTATCAATGCACTTTCCGCATTTGACGGCGGAAATCGACGAACCGTTTCCTACGTGGCAGGTGATTATCTTTGCGTCCTCTTTACCGCCGAGCAGCTCCGTCATAATTTTTGCCACAAAGCGGTGGGACGTCCCGTGGAACCCGTAGCGGCGTATTCCGTGCCTTTCGCACATCTCGCGCGGGAGGGGATATGTGTACGCGTAGTCGGGCATCGTCTGATGGAACGCCGTGTCGAAAACAAGAACCTGCGGGACGCCGGGCATAACGTCGGTGCAGCCCTCGATTCCCATTATATGCGGCGGCGTGTGAAGGGGCGCGAAGTCGACGCAGAGCTTCAGCTTTTCAAGCACCTCGTCGGTAACAAGCGTGCTTTCAAAGAAGTACGGCCCGCCGTGAACGACGCGGTGACCTATCGCCTCGATTTCGGACGCGTCCTTTATGCAGCCCTTTTCGGGGTCTGTAAGAGTATCGACGACAAGACGGGTCGCGACGGAATGATTGGGTATATCGGCATTCTCTTTGTATTTTATCTCCGTCGTACCGTTTTCGTCGCAGACATATTTCCTATGGTCTATAATACTGCCCTCGGAACCTATCCTTTCACATATTCCTTTTGCCATGAGCTGTTCGGTCTCGGTATCGAGGAGCTGATATTTCAGCGAAGAGCTTCCGGCGTTTACCACAAGAACTTTCATTGCAGTTTTTTCCTCCGTAAAAAAGTTAAAAGATTTAAAAATTATTTTAATTATAATTTTAGCGATTTAAGGCGTTAAAATGCTCCGCAATCTGCTGCAATTTTTTTGCAATATTGACTTTAGCTTGATTATACTGTATCATTATATATGACAAAACGAAAAAAAACAAGAGAAATTTGATTTTTCGGGGATTTTTTGTATGAACGCTGTTTCCGCGGTTATCTGCGAGCTGAATCCGCTGCACAAAGGACACGAATATATTTTTAAAAAAGCGCGCGAACACGGGGACGCCATTGTCGCCGTTATGAGCGGGAATTTTGTGCAGCGCGGCGAGTGCGCCGTCTTTGACAAATATGTCAGAGCCCGCGCTGCGCTTGCCGCGGGGTGCGACCTTGTTCTCGAGCTTCCTTTTCCCTGGAGCGCCGCCCCTGCGGAGTTTTTTGCAAGCGCGGCAATGCGGATAGTGTCATCAGTCGGCGCATCTCACGTCGTATTTGGCTCCGAGTGCGGAGAGCTCTCTCTTATCAAGAACGCCGCCTCGCTCATGTCGGACGTTTCGTTTCTCGCCGAGGTCGAGCGCCTGTACTCGGGCAGCGAGGGCTACGCCGCCGCAAGGGAAAAGGCGGCGCTTTCAGCCTTTCCCGAGGCGTCGCGCGTTTTTTCGTCCCCCAATGATATGCTTGCCGCGGAATACATAAAAAATGCGGAAAACGCGGGATACAAGGGAGATTTTTTCTGCGCTCCGCGCCGTGAGAGCGACGGTTACATTGGCGCCGACGGGATAAGGCGCCTTATTCTCGGCGGCGAATTTGAAAACGCCAAAAAATATATGCCGTCGTCGGCTTGCGATATTTTTTCGGAGTCGTATCGGGACGTTGCCCTCCCGTCAAAGCTTTTTGACCTTGAGATGACTCTTTTCAGAGCAAGGCGCTTTTCGGAGCAATGCTTTGATTCGAAAAGCGGCATCGTCGAAAGAATAAAAAAGTGCGCCGATATGTCGGGCGACGGCGGCGAAATGCTCCGCAGGGCGGCGACAAAAAAATATACCGACGCGCGCCTGCGCCGCGCCGCGCTTTTTGCAGTTGCTGACGTCGGTGAATCCGCTCTGAGAGAGCCTCCTCGCTTTACGGTTCTTCTCGGCGCAAACGGTAAAGGACGGGACATACTGAAGCAAATGCAAGGCGGCCCTCTCAGGGTCGTCACAAAGCCGTCAAGAGCCGGTTTGGAGCCGCAGTACGACCTTGCCGTTTTTGCGGACAGAATATACACAATGTGCTGTGAGAGTGTAAAGGACGCCTCGTATTTTCTGCGTCAGGCGCCCGTCATCATATGATTTTTACATCCTCTTTATTGACAACCTCTTCTATTTGTTATATAATATGGCAAGGTAAATAACGGAGGAGCTTTATGTATCTCGGTATCGATCTCGGAACGACCGGTCTTAAATGTGTAATGTACGATGAGCGCGGAAACGAGCTCTCGCAGTACAACAGAGAGTACCCGCTGATTTTTGTGGGAAGCTATGTCGAGCAGGACGCAAACCTCTGGTGGGAGAAAATATCCGAGGCGACAAATCATCTCACAAAAGAATGCGGCGCCGACGTTGAGGCGCTCAGCATAAGCACTCAGGGGATATCGTTTGTGCCCGTCGACGCCGAGGGGAATACTCTTTACAACTCAATAAACTGGCTCGATATGAGAGCCGAGGAGGAGTGCCGCGCTTTGACGGAGCGCTTCGGAAAGGACGTCCTGTTTTACAAAACGGGAAAGCCCGCCGACGCGTCATATTCTCTTCCGAAGATAATGTGGTTTATAAAAAACCGCCCCGAAATATATAAAAAAACTCACAAAATCCTTTTCCCTCTCGACTATCTCAATATGAAGCTGACAGGGAAGTGCGTTACCGATTACACGATTGCCGGCGGCACTATGCTTTACAACATAAGGGAGCTCTCATGGGACGACGAGCTTTGTGAGTTTGCGGGAATCGACAAAAAAATTCTTCCCGACGTTTGCTGTATGGGAGAGGACCTCGGAAAAATCCTTCCCGAGGCCGCGAAAAAGCTCGGGATAAATCCCGAGTGCAGAGTCATCATGGGCGCGCAGGACCAAAAGGTCGCGGCAGTCGGAGCGGGAATTTCCGACGGCGTCGTCACGATGTCCTTCGGTACGGCGACCGCCGTCACAAAGCTTGTACGAAACGCGCCCGAGAGCTCGCCCGTCCCGCATTTCAGGCTGAACGGCAAGTACTACGTTGCCGAGGGCGTCGCCGAGACGACGGGCGCGGCGCTGAAATGGCTCTCGCGCATGATGGGGGATATCTCATACAGGGAAATGGACTCTCTCGCCGAGGAGTCGTCGCCCGGCGCAAACGGTGTGCGCGCCGTGACCTCATTTTCAATCGGCGCGTCGTTTGAGGGCATGACCCTTTCGACGACGAGAGGCGACCTTATATACGCGCTGTACGAGGGCGTCTGCCGAGAGATTTCAGAGAGGATTTGCGAAATGGGCGGCGCCGACGAAATACGCGTTTTCGGCGGAGGCTCGAAAAGCCGCATCTGGTGCGAGATACTGTGCCGCATTACAGGGTGCGATATATGTATTCTCGATACCGCGGAAACCGCCTCGCTCGGAGCGGCGATTCTTGCGTCAAAAGGAAAAATCAAGCCGTGCGGCATAAAGGATAAAATAAAGTATAAAATAAAAGCCGAAAGATAAATACGGCGTCGCCGCAATGCAATATATAACATATAAAATAATTCTACCGAAAAGGAGATATAAAATGTTTAAATTCAAACCCGCAGACTTTGTACCGTTCAAGGACGAAAAGGTTCTTGAAAGAGCAAGGACTATAACGAGAGATGAAATACTCGCAATGTCCACTCCGTCGTTCAGAATACATATAACTGACGCGGTGGACGGCATATGGGTCGGAGATATGGTGGCGCGTATCGTGAAATCCGACATAATGAATGAAAAGCTCACGATGATCCTCCCCAATCCCTGCCCGATGATATACGAGGCTGTGGCGGAGAGCATCAACAGACTTAACGTAAGCTGCCGCAACGTCCATGTCTTCACAATGGACGAGTGGGCGGACCAGGACGGGAACATTGCGCCGATAAGCTACAAGGCGGGCTTCGGTCACTCCACGATGACGTATTTCTACGGTAAGATTCGCGAAGACCTCCGTATGCCGCTCGAGCAGATACATTATTTCACAAACGAGAACATAAACGACTATTCGAAGATGATATGCGAGGTCGGCGAGGGCGGAGCCGATATCTGCTATTCGGGACCCGGCTGGGCGGGACACATCGCGTTTATCGATCCCGGCTCACCCGAGCTTGCATGCGACTCGCTTGAGGAGTTTATAAACATGGACGCGCGCGTCGTTACGCTGAATCCTATGACGATAATGCAGAACTCACTGCACGGCTGCTTCGGGTGCAGCGGAGATATCGCAAACGTCCCGCCGAAGGCGGCGACAATAGGCCCCGCCGACGTAAAGCGCGCAAGGAACCGTTTTGAAATGCACGACCTCAGCACGATGGGAACGTTCTCCTCGTGGCAGAGAATGATATCGAGAATTATTCTCTGCGCCGACCCGACTCCTCTTGTACCGACTTCGATTTTAAAGCTTTGGGACACCGACCTTTTCATGACGGAGGATATCGCAAAGCCGTTTGAGTGCTGGGAAACTGTCGGATATTGATTTAAGTATTTCTTGCGGATTTATATAATATACGCTGATAAATCATTATGGATACGATGTCAAAACAAAATAAAACATACACGCTGTACGGCAGAGTCGTTCTGCCGTGCGGCGTCGCGGACGCGGGACAGGTATCGGTAAAGGACGGCGTCATAGTGTATGCGGGCGAAAGAAACGGCGCGCCGCGCTTTGACGCGGAGGCGTTCGACCTTGGTGACTCGTATATTGCCCCCGGCTTTGTGGACATACACTGTCACGCCGGGGGCGTTGTTTGGGCATACGAGGACCCTGTAAAAATGGCAATGTACCATTTGGAGCGCGGGACGACCTCCGTTCTCTGCACTCTTTACCGCGACTTTTCCCACAGTGAGCTTCTTTGCCACATAAACAAAATAAAGTCTGCAATGACCGCGTGCCGCACGATAAAGGGCGTCCACCTCGAGGGGCCGTATCTCAATCCCTCCTATGGGGCGTCGGCAATCGACGAGTGCGAGAGGGTAGAGGAGAGCAGATATTGCGAAATTGCCGACACAAACGTCATAAAGCAGTGGACTTATGCGCCGGAGGTCGAGGGGATCGAAAGGTTCTCGGAATATATCGTCTCACGCGGCATAGTTCCCGCGATAGGTCATTCCTGCGCGGCGCCGAGGCAGGTATACGACGCTGTACGAAGAGGCGCAAAAATCGTAACTCACCTATTCTGCGCCACGGGAACCACCCCCGAGGGGAAATCCTACGAGGGGACAATCGACGTTTCGTTTGACATGGCGTGCCTTCTCTGCGACGGTATTTATTATGAAATAATATGCGACAGGGGCGGCGTCCATGTAAGGGGCGACCTTGTTAAGCTCGCCGCGAAAACGGTCGGCACAGACCGTCTTATCGCTGTAACCGACGCCTGTATCGGCGACGACACCGATTCGGCGAGCGATATAAACGTCGTAAACGGGGAGCTTTACGGCAGCAGACTTACAATGGACAGCGCGGCAAGAAATCTTCTTGCTCTCGGCTTTTCCGTTCCCGAGGTCTTTCGTATGACGAGCACAAACCCCGCAAAGGCTATAAAGCTTGGAAGGGTCGGCTCACTCACGAAGGGCTTTGACGCCGATATACTCGTTCTCGACGGCGGGTTGAATATTAAAAAGGTTATCACAAGCTATGACGCCCGCTTGTAAATTCAAAGTTCAAATAATTTAGATAATTTAAAAAATCAAGAAATTCAGATAAAGAAGTACCTTCGGTACGCAAAGGAGAAAACCAAAATGTTGAAAGCCGGAGTAGCAATTAAAGATATTTCCCCCAAAAAGGGTGTTGAAATGTCAGGATACCCTCATTGCCCGAGACCGAACGAGGGAATACACGACCCCCTCTATGCGACGGCACTCTACCTTGACGACGGTGAAAATCGACTCGTCTGGGTGACGTTCGACCTGCTTTATTTCGGGAAACCGTTTACAAAGGAAATGCGCCGAAGATTTCCCGGGCTTCAGATAATGTTTACGACCTCTCACACCCACTCCGGTCCGTGGTCGTCGACTCCGTGGGCTTCCGAATACGAGGACGGGAGCGACAATGACCCCGAGTACATAGCGTTTCTTCTCGATACAGTCGAAAAGCTCATAAAAGAGGCAATGGAGTCGCCGTTTGACGCATCTCTCGGAACGGAGGTAGGGCACTGCGGCGCCGAGCAGGGAGTGGGCGGAAACCGCCGTCATCCCGACGGCCCGGCCGACCCCTCCGTCAACGTCCTTGCCGTAAAGGACGAAAAACAAAGGGTTCGCTGCGTTCTTTTGAACTACGCGCTTCACCCGACGTACCTCCACGCCGAAAGCCTGCTTGTGACGGCAGACTATCCGGGGTATATCAGAGGATATTTGAAATACGCGGCGCCCGACGCGATTTTCATGTTCGCTCAGGGAACGTCGGGAAATCAAAGCTCCAGATATTTCAGAACGGGACAGAACTACGACGAGGCTTGCCGCGTCGGTACAACTCTCGGCGTCGAGGTGTTCCACTGCCTTGAGAGAATGAAATACAGCAGCGACGTGAAGATAAAATACGCGACGCGCGAGGTCGAGATGCCCCTTCGCACATTTCCTCCGCTTGACGTTGCAGAGAAAAACATGGAAGAGGCAAGAAAGGCGTTTTACGAGACCGACGACTCGAATTATATAAGAAAGCGCAACGCGGAGCTTACGATGTTCGGCGCAGAGAACGAATATTCCTACGCCAAGTATGAAAACGAGCATGGAACGCTTGACATGTCGGAGCTGCCGTGCGAGGTGGGCGTCGTCTTAATCGGCGACACGCTGATATTTGCGTCTCAGGGGGAGATTTTCGTCGAATACGGTCTTGAGCTCAAAAAGGAATCTCCGTATGAAAAGACGTTCGTTTTTGAGGTCACAAACGGCTCTCTCTCGGGTTATATCTACACTCCCGACGCGGTCGAGGAGGGCGGATATGAAGTCGGAACCTCGATGT
>CANRNZ010000022.1 GCA_947632135.1 uncultured Clostridia bacterium | reverse complement strand
GCTTCTTATTTATTCGATGCTTTTCGGTTTAATCCACCTCTTTGTCGGGCTCGGCATCAAGGGCTATATGTGTATTAAGGACAAACGGTATCTCGATTTCTTCTGCGACGTCGTTTTGTGGTACATGCTCGTTGCGGGACTCATTCTCATGTTTTTGCCGACAAGCATATTTTCTTCAATCGCAAATATCGAGATAGTCTTTCCGACAGCCGTAAATATCGCGGCAAAGGTCATGGCGGCGCTCGGCGCCGTCGGAATACTGCTCATGTCGGGCAGGAGAAAAAAGAATTTCGGAGTGCGGATCGCTCTCGGGGCATACGACCTTTACAATGCGACCGGCTGGCTCAGCGACCTTTTGTCGTATTCGAGGCTTCTCGCTCTCGGACTTGCGACCGGAGTTATAGCTCAGGTCATAAATCAAATGGGCAGTATGATGGGAAAAAGCGTTCCCGGAGTTATCTTTTTCATTGTCGTGTTCATACTCGGACACGCCTTGAATCTTGCGATAAATCTTCTCGGCGCATATGTTCACACAAACAGGCTCCAGTATGTGGAGTTCTTCGGAAAGTTTTACGAGGGCGGGGGCAGACCCTTTGCTCCTTTTAAAGAAAATACAAAATACGCGGATATCGCAGATACCGCGGATATCAAGGAGGAAAAGTAAAATGGAATTATTGAACGGCATCGGCGATTTTTTAGGAAGTCTCGGTACGGTTTACGCGCTTCTCGGCGCGGCTGTCGCCGTGTTTCTCGCGGGAGCGGGCAGCGCTATCGGAGTCGGTATCGCGGGTCAGGCGGCGTCAGGCGTAGTGTCGGAAAACCCGAGCCTTTTCGCGAAGGTTCTTATAATGCAGCTTCTTCCGGGTACGCAGGGGCTTTACGGCCTTATAATAGGCTTTGTGACTCTCTCCAAAATAGGAATAATCGGCGGCGGAGCCGCGGACCTCAGCGCGTCGACGGGGCTTCTTATCCTCATGGCGTGCCTTCCTATCGGAATCGTCGGGCTTATCTCGGGTAAATCTCAGGGCAAGACCGCCGCGGCGTCAATCGGAATACTTGCAAAGCGTCCCGACCAGTTCGGTAAGGCGATGCTTTTCCCCGCGATGGTCGAGACATACGCCATTCTCGCTCTTCTTATATCCTTCCTCGCCGTGAGCGGTATACAGGTCTGAGTAAAAAATTCAAACGGCGATTTGATATACCGAAGGATTTCGCAGCAGATACTGACTAAAGTGCAAAGCTAAGGTGAGACGGGCGCGGTTACACGGAATTTTATATTATAACTGTTATACGAGGAAAAAATGAGCGGCATTGATAAAATAAAAGAACGGATTCTCGAGGATGCCGAGGCCGAGGCGTTAAGAAAGCTTTCGGACGCGCGAAAAAAGGCCGACGAGATAAGAAGCGCGGCGGAGAGGACGGCAAGGGCGGAATCCGAGGATTTGCTTAAAAAGGCGAGGAGCACCTCGCTCAAATATTCCGAGCGAATAGATTCCTTCTGCGAGATGCGGCGCCGTCAGGCTATACTCACCGCAAAGCAGGATATGATATCCGACGTGCTTGACAAGGCGTACAGAAAGGTTCTGATGCTCGGCGACGAGGACTATTTTGACATGATTTACGGAATGCTCGAAAAGTACGCGCTGCCAATGGACGGCGAGGCGCGCTTTCGCGCGTTTGATATTGCGAGGTTCCCGAAGGATTTTGCAGAAAAGGCGTACGAGTGCGCAAGGAAAAAGGGCGGCGCTCTTACAGTCAGCGAAACACCCGCGGATATCGACGGCGGGTTTATTCTCGTGTACGGCGGGATAGAGGTCAACTGCACCGTGCGCGCTCTTTTCGATTCAAAGAGAGACGAGCTGTCGGACGTTGTTCGGCGCGCGATGTTTTAACGGCGCAAAGCGAGGTGTTTTGTATTGAACGATTTGGAATACACTTACGCCGTCGCGCGAATCCGCGCGCTTGAGGCGTCAATGTTAAACGACTCGGATATCGAAAAGCTCGTGTCCTGCCGTTCTGTCGGCGAATGCTTTCAGATGCTCGGCGAAAGGGGCTGGGAGGATGCGTCGTCACTCACGGACGCCGAGAGCGTTTTCAAGGCGGAGGAGGAGAAAACTTGGAGCGTGATAAAGGCGATAGCGCCCGACATCGGCGTTTTCGACGTGTTCTTATATTCAAAGAATTATCACAATTTAAAAGCTGCCGTAAAGGCGGTGTACACCGAGGCTCACGGCGGAAATATTTTCTTTAAAAGCGCCTCTCTTTCGGGAGAATATCTTATGTCCGTCATAGAAAACAGGGAGTTTTTCCGTCTGCCGGGGAATATGCCCGACGCCGCAAGGGAGGCATACGAGACTCTTCTTCACACGCGGGACGGTCAGCTTTGCGATATTATAATTGACCGCGCGATGCTCGACGCTGTACGCGAGGCGGGGGAGCGATCCGAGTGCGCCGCAATTTCCGATTATGCGGAATGTCTTGTTGCGACGTCTGATATTAAAATCGCAGTTCGATGCGCAAAGACGGGAAAGAGAGCCGATTTTATGAAAAAGGCGATGGCGCCGTGCGCGACGCTGAGCTGCGACAGCCTTTCGGAATCGGCGCTCAAAGGGCTTGACGCCATTTGCGAATACCTGTCGCAAACAGCTTATTCAAAGGGCGCTGAGGTACTTTCCGTCTCGCCGTCCGCATTTGAAAGATGGTGCGACGAGAGGCTTATAGACGCTCTCAGACCTCAGAAATACAACGCTTTTTCCGCAGGACCTCTTGCCGCGTATATTGTCGCAAGAGAAAACGAAATAAAGACTGTACGTATTATAGTGACCGGAAAACAGAACGGTTTTTCCGACGGAGTCATACGGGAAAGGGTAAGGTCAATGTATGCGTAAAATTGCGGTGATGGGAGATTACGACAGTATTTACGGATTTCAAACTGTGGGACTCAGCGTGTACCCGGTGAGTACCGCCGAGGACGCAAAAAAGACGTTTCACAAGCTCGCGTCGGGCGCTTACGGGATAATTTTCGTCACCGAGGCGCTGTGTGAGCAGTTGTCTGACGAGATTGAAAAGTACCGCGGAGAGCTTACCCCCGCTGTTATACCGATACCCGGAGTGTCGGGCAACACGGGACGGGGAATCGAGGGCGTGAAAAAAACTGTCGAGCAGGCTGTCGGTTCCGATATATTGTTTTCGGAAGAAGGAAGGTGACTTTAAATGAGCAGCGGAGTTATAAAAAAAGTCGCGGGGCCCCTTGTCATCGCGTCCGGAATGAGAGACGCGAATATGTTTGACGTGGTGCGCGTCAGCGACATGAGACTTATCGGCGAGATAATAGAAATGCACGGAGACGAGGCGTCAATACAGGTGTACGAGGAGACGTCGGGGCTCGCTCCCGGCGCGCCTGTGGAATCCATGGGCGTTCCCATGTCCGCAGAGCTCGGTCCCGGTCTTATTTCGAGCATATACGACGGTATCCAGCGCCCCCTTGACGACATAATGAAAATTTCAGGCAGTAATCTTAAAAGGGGCGTCGAGGTTCCCTCTCTCAAGCGGGACCTTAAGTGGGAATTTGTTCCTACTGTCTCTGTCGGCGACGAGGTCGAAAACGGCGACGTTATCGGAACCGTTCGCGAAACGCCCGCGGTCGTGCAGAAAATTATGGTTCCATACGGCGTAAAGGGGAAAGTAAAGGAAATAAAGAGCGGTCTTTTTACTGTTGAGGACGTAGTCTGCGTTTTGGAATGCGAGGGCGGCGAAAAAGAGCTTACGATGATGCAGAAATGGCCCGTGCGCCGCGCGCGTCCTTATAAAAAGAAGCTCACTCCCGATATGCCTCTTATTACGGGGCAGAGAAATGTCGACGCGTTTTTCCCAATCGCAAAGGGAGGCGTCGCCGCAATTCCGGGCCCTTTCGGAAGCGGGAAAACAGTAATACAGCATCAGCTTGCAAAGTGGGCCGAGGCTGATATTGTCGTATATATAGGCTGCGGCGAGCGCGGCAACGAGATGACGGACGTTCTTAACGAATTTCCGAAGCTGAAGGACCCGAGGACAGGGCGCTCTCTTATGCAGAGAACGGTTCTTATCGCAAACACGTCGGATATGCCCGTCGCGGCGCGCGAGGCGTCGATATACACCGGTATCACGATTGCGGAGTATTTCAGGGACATGGGATATTCGGTAGCTCTTATGGCGGATTCCACGTCTCGTTGGGCGGAGGCGCTGCGCGAGATGTCGGGGCGTCTTGAGGAGATGCCCGGCGAGGAAGGATATCCCGCGTACCTCGGGAGCCGTCTTGCTCAGTTCTATGAGAGAGCGGGACATATTGTCGCACTCGGAAAAGAAGGAAGAGAGGGCGCGCTTTCGGTAATAGGCGCGGTATCCCCTCCCGGAGGCGACATATCGGAGCCGGTCTCTCAGGCGACGCTGCGTATTGTAAAGGTGTTCTGGGGACTCGACTCGGCGCTTGCCTATAAGCGTCATTTTCCCGCGATAAATTGGCTGACAAGCTATTCTCTGTACGCCGACAGCATGGGGAAATGGTTCAATGAGCACGTGGCGCCCGACTGGATGGCGTGCCGTCAGGAAATGATGAGCCTCCTTCAGGAGGAGGCGGAGCTTGAGGAAATAGTCAAGATGGTCGGTATGGACGCCCTCTCCCCGTCGGACCGCCTGAAAATGGAGGCGTCGCGTTCGATACGCGAGGATTTCCTCCATCAGGACTCCTTCCATGAGGTGGACACATACGCTTCACCCCGAAAGCAGTATATGATGATGCGTCTTGTGCTCGCGTTTTACCGCGAGTCCGCCGAGGCGCTCTCAAAGGGCGCTCCGCT
Organism: uncultured Clostridia bacterium; assembly: GCA_947632135.1. GTDB lineage: Bacteria > Bacillota > Clostridia > Oscillospirales > CAG-272 > RUG14199. The sequence continues at coordinate 15,429 of CANRNZ010000022.1, read as the reverse complement.
TCAAAGGCTTATAGATATGCCTGTGCGCGAGCAGATAGGACGATTCAAATACACCGTCGAGAACGACGGTATAGACGCCGAATATCACAGGATACTGAGTCAACTCAGCGTTGAAATTGCAAACGCGTTTGTAAAGGAGGATGTCTGATGCCGAGAGAATACAGGACGATACAGGAGGTTGCAGGCCCGCTTATGCTCGTTTGCGGAGTTGAGAACGTGGCCTACGACGAGCTTGGCGAGATAGAGCTTGCAAACGGCGAGGTGCGCCGCTGCAAGGTGCTTGAGATAAACGGCAGCGACGCTCTCGTGCAGTTGTTTGAAAACGCGGCGGGAATAAACATGTCCAACAGTAAGGTGCGTTTTCTCGGACGCAGCATGGAGCTCGGCGTATCGGAGGATATGCTCGGGCGGGTATTTGACGGAATGGGACGCCCGATAGACGACGGGCCGAAAATCCTCCCCGACGCAAGGCGCGATATAAACGGTCTTGCGATGAATCCCGCCGCAAGGAGCTATCCCGAGGAGTTTATCCAGACGGGAATATCCGCAATCGACGGGCTGAACACTCTCGTTCGCGGACAGAAGCTGCCCATCTTCTCGGCGTCCGGTCTTCCGCATGCAAATCTTGCCGCGCAGATAGCAAGACAGGCAAAGGTTCTCGGAACAGACGAGAATTTCGCCGTCGTGTTTGCGGCAATGGGCATAACCTTTGAGGAGTCGAGCTTCTTTATTGAAAGCTTTAAGGAAACGGGAGCAATCGACCGCACCGTTCTTTTCGTGAACCTTGCGAACGACCCCGCAATCGAGCGTATTTCGACGCCGCGAGTCGCGCTGACCGCCGCCGAATATTTAGCGTTTGACAAGGATATGCATGTGCTTGTCATTCTGACCGATATAACAAACTACGCCGACGCATTGCGCGAGGTCTCGGCGGCTCGGAAAGAGGTTCCCGGGCGGCGCGGGTATCCCGGGTACATGTACACCGACCTTGCCACAATATATGAAAGAGCGGGGCGTCAAAAGGGCAAAAGCGGCAGCATAACAATGATACCGATTCTCACAATGCCCGAGGACGACAAGACCCACCCGATTCCCGACCTTACGGGATATATCACCGAGGGGCAGATAATTCTGAGCCGTGAGCTGTACCGCAAGGGTATAACCCCGCCGATTGACGTTCTTCCGTCTCTCTCAAGACTGAAGGACAAGGGTATAGGAGTCGGAAAGACAAGAGCCGACCACGCAAATACCATGAATCAGCTTTTCTCCGCGTATGCGCGGGGAAAGGACGCGAAGGAGCTCATGGTGATACTCGGCGAGGCGGCGCTCACGGATATAGACCTTCTCTATGCGAAGTTTGCGGACGCTTTTGAAAAGGAGTATATATCCCAAGGCTACAACGCCGACCGCAGTATAGAGGAAACGCTCGATATAGGCTGGAAGCTTCTCTCGATGCTTCCGAGAAGCGAGCTGAAGCGTATAAACGACAAATTCATCGACGCTTATTACAAGGGCTGAAATAAGCAGCGCGCCGTAAAGGCGAAAATGTGAAAGCGGCGAAATAAAAAAGAGCGGAAGCGAAAGCGAGGTGACACCGATGGCGTCAACAAGGGTCAATCCGACCCGAATGGAGCTGACCCGTTTAAAAAAGAAACGGATAACGGCAATTCGCGGTCATAAGCTTTTAAAGGACAAAAGAGACGAGCTGATAAGGCGGTATCTCGACCTTGTAAAGGAAAATATGGAGCTGCGGCGAAAGGTGGAGGCGGGAATACTCGCGGCAAACCATAATTTTGTAATAGCAAAGGCGGGTATGTCCGAGGAGACACTGAATACGGCGCTGATGGCCCCGAAGCAGGGGGTAAACCTTGAGGTGGAAAAAGAAAACATCATGAGCGTGGATATACCGAGCTTTAAGTATAAGACACGCACCGCGGACGCCGCGGACGTATGGTCTTACGGCTTCGCGTTTACGTCGTCCGACCTTGACGACGCGGTAGCCTCTCTTGCGGATATTCTGCCCGATATGGTGCGTCTTGCCGAATGTGAGAAGTCATGTCAGCTTTTGGCGTCGGAAATAGAGAAAACGCGCCGAAGGGTCAACGCCCTCGAGCACGTTATAATCCCCGAGACGGAGGCTAATATAAAATATATCGTCATGAAGCTTGATGAAAACGAGAGAAGCACTCAAATCCGTCTCATGAAGGTAAAGGACATGATGCTTGATAAGGCTCACGGGTATACCGATAAGATACCGACCGATTAAAATACAAAAAACAGGCTTTAACCCGATGCTAAGGGGTTAAAGCCTGTTTTTCTCTGCCGTTTTTCGGCATTTTTTATTTATTCTCCCGCGGCGTCCTTCAGACTGCCGCTTTCCGAGGATGTCTGCCTGTCGCCTTTTTCGCCATTTTCAACTTTTTCACAATTTTCGGAAGATAATGCGGAGCGGGGCGCCGCCTTCTTTGTCTGCTTTCGGCGGATTATTTTCGGCGCCTCCTCGCCCTTTACGCACTTTTCCGTTATGATTATCTTTTTCACGTCGGGCTCTGAGGGTATCTCGAACATGATGTCGGTCATTATTTCCTCTATTATTGCTCTGAGTCCTCTCGCTCCCGTGTTTCTCTCTATCGCGAGCGAGGCTATGGCAAACAGCGCCTTGTCCTCAAACTCAAGCTCAGCGTTGTCCATCGAAATCAGCTTTGTATACTGCTTTACGAGAGAGTTCTTCGGCTCGACAAGTATCCTGACAAGGGCTTTTTCGTCGAGACTGTCAAGACCGACTATAACTGGGAGACGCCCGACAAGCTCGGGAATAAGTCCGAATTTTACGATATCGTGCGGAACGACCTCTCTGAACACCTCGGTCTTTTTCTTTTCGCTTTTTGTCTTTATGTCGCCGAAATAGCCGATAGTAGAGCCGCCTTGGCGCTTTTCGATTATTTTGTCAATCGTGTCGAAAGCGCCGCCGCATATAAACAGAATGTTCCTCGTGTCTATCTGCAAGAACTCCTGATTCGGGTGCTTTCTGCCGCCCTGCGGCGGGACGTTTGCAACCGTTCCCTCCAAAATTTTCAAAAGCGCCTGCTGTACGCCTTCGCCCGATACGTCGCGCGTTATCGAGCGGTTCTCGCTGCGGCGGGCAATTTTGTCTATCTCGTCGATATAGATTATCCCGTGCTCGGCGCGGTCGATGTCGTAATCGGCGGCCTGAATAAGACGAAGAAGAATGTTCTCAACGTCCTCGCCGACGTAGCCCGCCTCGGTGAGCGTCGTCGCGTCCGCAATGGCAAAGGGAACTCCGAGACATTTTGCGAGAGTCTGAGCGAGAAACGTTTTTCCGACTCCCGTAGGGCCTATCAGAAGAACGTTGCTCTTTTGTATTTCAACGTCATCGTCCGCGCCGCATGACCCTTCGGCTTCCGTGTAATTGTTTTTCAGGCGCTTGTAGTGATTGTATACAGCGACCGAAAGAGCGGTTTTCGCTCTGTCCTGACCTATCACGTATTCGTCGAGCGAGGCTTTTATCTCCTTCGGAGTAGGCAGCTTTGACGGAAGGATGCTTTTTGAGTCATCGCCGAGGCCGCTGCCGTTCGTATCGGGCGTCAGCTCGTCAATAATCGAGTTGCAGACGTCGACGCATTCGTCGCAAATATAGACTCCCGTCGGCGACGGTATAAGAAAGGCGACTTCCTTTTCACTTCTGCCGCAAAAGCTGCATCTTGCCATGTTATTCTTATTATCAGCCATTAAAATAATTCCTTACTGTCCCTTTCGGGTAATTTATGCGCGTTTGTCGAAAACCTTGTCAATGAGACCGAACTTCAGGGCGTCCTCAGCCGTGAGGTAATTGTCTCTTTCGCAGGCGGCGTGCATTTCCTCGTAAGTATGCCCGCTGTTTTCAGCCATTATCCGCTCAAGCTTTTCGCGGGTGCGCAGCATATGCTCCGCATGGATTTGAATATCTGTCTGCTGACCGCTTATGCCGTTTCCGCCGATAAGGGGCTGGTGAATCATTATCTCACTGTTGGGGAGGGCGATTCTTTTGCCCTTTTGGCCTGCGGAGAGGAGGAAAGCGCCCATGCTTGCCGCCATTCCGACGCAGATTGTGGACACATCGCACTTGATATAGTTCATCGTGTCGTATATAGCCATGCCGTCGCTGATTGAGCCGCCGGGGCTGTTTATATACAGAGAGATATCCTTATCGGGATCCTGAGCTTCAAGGAAAAGAAGCTGAGCCACGACGAGGGAGGCTGTTACGTAGTTCACCTCGTCGGCGAGGAAAACGATTCTGTCGTTGAGGAGTCTCGAATAGATATCGTAAGAGCGTTCTCCTCTGCTTGTTTGCTCAATTACCATTGGAACGAGCGCGTTTTTGAAATCTTTCATAGGATGCTGTCTCCTTTAAAAAGTTATAAGGTTTGTTGGGAAATTTAGACTGAGTTAAAAGTTCGCGCGAACTCATCACAAAAGTTTTGGTCCACCTTTTTCAAAAGGTGGCGGGGTTCGGGGCGGCGCCCCGACGATTGGCGTTTCTTTTGAAGCTTTTCTTTGCGCCGACGGCTTCAAAGAAAAGCGTCGGTGAAGTTAGTTTCTGAAAGCCTTTTTTGCAAACTGCCTGTTTTGCGCCTCGTCCCTTTACTTGGCGCGAACCGCCCAACGCTTTTTCTTGACTCAATAGCGCAAGAAAAAGCTTTGCAAAAAGAACGCGTATCGGAGCTTTCGCGCTCTGCGGAGCGCGACGAGGGCTCTGCCCCTCGACCCCGCCGCCTTTTTGAGCCACTCCCCACAAAAGCTTTGCTTTTGTGGGGGCCCCAAGGGCAAGCTTGACCAAAACTTTCCGAATGGGTCTGTGCGAACAAAGCACGAAAACACTGCAAAATAAGACAAAAAAGCAGAAAAAATATTTTTTCTCTATCTGCGCATTATACCGCTGCCGGTGGCAGCGGTATAACCTCGGCGCTCTCGCGCCGTAATCCTTGTTGCTTTTTCTGTCCGATTTTCGGCTCAAATTATTATACGTTATTATACGTTATTATTCGTCCCTTAAATCGGAAAGCTTATTCTTCTGTTTTGTTTTCTTTAGTTTCCGTATTTTCTTTATTTTCGCCCTCGGCGTTTTCTTTCTTTGCCTTAGGAGCGGTTTTTTTCGCCGCAGGCTTCTTTGCCTCGCTCTTTGCGGAAGCGTCATCGCCGCCCTCCGCGGCGCTCTCTGCTTTCTTTGCGGCGGGCTTTCTCGTCGTCGTTTTCTTCGCCTTGGGCTTTTCTTCCGTTTTTGCGTCGTCCGCTTCCTTAGCTTCCTTAGCGTCCTTGGCTTCCTTAGCGTCCTTTGTTTCCTTCTTCGCTTTCTTCGGCTCTTCAGCCTTCTTCTCGGTAACGACGGCGGCAGCCTTTACAAGCGCCATTGCCTTTCTGACCGCGATATCAAGCTTTACTCCGTCCGTCGGAACAAGTCCCTTGACCTCTTCCACGCTGACGTTGTACGCCTCGGACATCTTCTTTATTTCCTCATCGACTTCCTCGTCGGAAACCTCGATGTTCTCAAGAGCAACTATTTTTTCAAGCGCAAGGCGCGTTTTTACCTGCTTTATCGCGCGCGGACGCATTTCCTCGCGAATCGAATCGAGGCTCATACCTGTGTATTTCAGATATGTATTGAGGTTCAGTCCCTGCATTCTGAGATTGTTGTCCCAATCGCGGACGCAGTTTTCGGTCTCCTCGTCGAACATGCACTCGGGGATATCCGCTTCGATAAGGTCGCAGAGCTTTTCGGTGAGCTGATTTTCTATCTCGTAATCCGCCGCTTTTTCTTTTCTATCGGTGATTTTAGCCTTTATATCGTCTCTGTATTCACCTATCGTGTCAAACTCCGAGACCATTGTCGCAAATTCGTCGTCCGCGGCGGGAAGCTCTTTGATTTTTATTTCGTTCAGCTTGACCTTGAATACAGCGGGCTTACCTGCGAGCTCCTTTGCGTGGTAGTCCTCGGGGAAGGTGACGTTTACGTCAAATTCGTCCCCCGCGTTCTTTCCGACTATCTGCTCCTCAAAGCCCTCGATAAACGTATGTGTTCCGAGCGTGAGGCTGTGGTCCTTGTCGGCGCCTCCCTCGAATGTCTTTCCGTCAACGTATCCCGTGTAATCTATTTTTACGATGTCACCGTCGGCGGCGGCGCGGTCTGTCACGTCGCTGATTCTCGCGCTGCGCTCTCTCGCTCTTTCAACCTCGGCGTCGATTTCGCTCTCCTCGACCGTAAAGGGCGTCTTTTCGACCTCTATACCCTTGTAGCCGTCTATCTTAACCTCGGGTTTAACATAAACGTCCGCTGTGATAACGACTCCGTTTTCGTCTATTGTTTCGATATCAAATTCGGGTCTGCCGACGATATCGAGCTTTGATTCCTTTGATGCTTCTTCATATGCAGAGGGAAGTATCTCGTTCACCGCGTCCTCGTGGAACACGCCCGAGCCGTACATCTTTTCGATAATGGCGCGGGGAGCCTTTCCGCGGCGGAAGCCGGGAACCGTTATTCTCTTTGACTGCTGTCTGAAGACCTTGTTTACCGCGTCGTCGAATGTTTTTCTGTCAACCGTTATTGTGAGTCTGTGCTTGTTCTTTTCGATTTCTTTTACTTCTTTTAAACTCATGGCATTTAACCCTCCATAAATTAAACATTTACAACATCCCAGTTATTTTACATTTATTTTTTGCCGTTGTCAATGCTGAAACAAACAATTTTAAACATTTTTAAACAGTTTTACGCAGTTTTATGCAGTTTATGAAAAAAACGCAAAAAACGGTGAGAAAATTACAAGCTTTCAGCAAGAAGCGAGACATGGAAAGATGCGAAAAAATCGGGCGCCTCGCCTTAAATCGCGCGGGGAAGGACTTTTTTCGGGGTGAAATCGAGAAAGTCCGACGATATGACGCTCATCGCTATCCCCTCATATTCAAAGCTTTTCGGCATCGTGTAGTTGCCGTGAATATGACCGAAAAAGCACCTCTCGATTTTATATTCCTTCATGACGGAGATAAGCTCATCGCAGACAAAGGAGCCGAAAACGGGAGGGAAGTGAAGGAAAATAAGAGTTTCTTTTTTATTTTTATTATCTCCGCTTTTTTCGCCATTGCCCCTCAGCGCCTCGCGGGAGTTCAGGCTCATTCGCAGGCGCAGCGCCTCTCGGTCGACGATTTTTCTGTAGTCGACCTCCCCGACGGTGTTCTGGTATTTTTCCTCGACGTACCAGCCTCTTGTGCCGCAGATTATAAAATCCTCGGTCTCAAACGAGTTGTTGTAGAGAAAATCAACTGTCGTTATACCGTTTTCGGAAAGGAAATTTTTCATTTTTGAAACGGTGCTCCACCAAAAATCGTGATTGCCTTTTCCGATAAGCTTCTTTCCGGGCAGAGCGTCTATAAACTTAAAGTCCTTGAGCGCCCCGTCAAGATCCATTGCCCACGAGATATCTCCCGCGACGACGACGGTGTCGTTTGCCCCGACAACGCTTTCCCAGCGGCTTTTTATTTTTGACGCGTGATCCTTCCACCTGCCGCCGAATACGTCCATGGGCTTTTCGCACCCTTCCGAGAGGTGGAGGTCGGCTATTGTAAACAGTGCCATTTTATTCGGTCGCGCCGTTATCAGTCGAAAACGGCGTTTTCCATTTCGGCGGGGGATATGACCTTTGTAAACCTTACGGGCAGCGAAAGGGTGTCGGTGAGAGATTTCGGAGCTTTTGTATCAGTCAGCTTTTCGAGCGTTGAGATGAGAAGCGCGGGGTCGTCCGTTTCGGGAGCTTTTCCAATCGAGCGGCAGACGTCATATGGGAATTTGTACGGGCTTGCCGTCGAGACGACGACTGTCTTTGTTTTGTCGCCCGTCTCGGCAAGATACTTGTTGTAACAGCCGACAGCGACAGATGTGTGAGTGTCGGCGAGGTATCCGAGATTATTAAAGGTTTCTCTCAGCGTCTTTTCAGTCTCGCTCTCGTCGCAGGAATAGCCCTTGAATACGCTCTGTATTTTTGAGAGTATGTCGCGCGGCACCTCGTACCTTCCGTTTTCCGAAAGAGCTCTCATGTATTCCGCCGTTGCCGTCGGACCCGCCGCGAGCCACAGAAGTCTTTCGAGATTGCTTGAGATAAGAATATCCATTGACGGGGACATCGTTTTGTAAAACTCTCTTGTCCTGTCGTACACGCCCGTGTTTATAAAATCGGTGAGGACGCGGTTCGAGTTCGACGCGCATATCATTTTGTCAATCGGAAGTCCTATCTTGCGGGCAATATATGCGGCGAAGATGTTGCCGAAGTTTCCCGTGGGGACGCAGACGTTTATTTTCTCGCCGAGCGATATTTCGCCCGAGTTCAGCATGTCGGCATATGCCGAGAAATAATAGACAATCTGCGGGGCAAGACGGCCCCAGTTTATAGAGTTTGCGCTTGAGAAAAAGAATCCTTTTTCGTCGGCTTTTTTTGCGAGAGCCTTGTCGGAGAATATTCTCTTGACTCCGTTTTGCGCGTCGTCGAAATTGCCCTTTACGGAGTATACCTTTACGTTTTTGCCCTGCTGGGTCGCCATCTGCCTTTTCTGCATCGGGCTCACTCCGTCCTGCGGGTAGAAAACGGTGATGTCGATTCTGTCGACGTCGCGGTATCCCTCAAGCGCCGCCTTGCCTGTGTCGCCGGAGGTTGCCACAAGTATATGCGCGCGCCTTTTTTCGCCTGTCATCTCGAGCGCGCGGGAGAGAAGCCTCGGCATTATGCAGAGCGCCATGTCCTTGAACGCGCAGGTGGGGCCGTGCCACAGCTCAAGCGAGAAATGAGTATCCGTTACCTTAACGAGGGGAGCAGCGCCCCCGGGAAAGCGCTCGGCGCCGTATGCGGCGCGGCAGTCGTCCTCAATGCACTTTTTGTCATAATCCGTAAGGAAAAGGGATAGTATCTCGGCGGCTCTTTCTTCATAGGGAAGAGAGGCGAGCTCTTTTATTTTGTCAAGTGAGACGCTCGGGATTTCGCAGGGCATATAAAGCCCGCCGTCCGGGGCAAGACCTCTTTTTATTGCCTCCGCTGAGTTTACAAGTCCTTCCGACGGATTTTGATTTCTTGTGCTTATGTATTTCATTTTGTTTTGGTGCCTTTCCTTTTGTTTTATATGCTCTGTGACATTTTATAATATAATATCAAAATATTATGATTTTGTGTCCGTAAAGCTTAAATTATTAAAAAATTTAAAAATTTCAAAAAATTAAAGAGCAGCGCGCAGAAAATTGTACGCGTTTTCGTAAAGTATTTTTTCCGCGACGCGGCTTTTATATCTTTGCCGCAGCGCCTCGGCAAAAAAGTTTATGTCGTACTGGCTCGATATCCCCGCGGGAGTTGCGTCGGTTCCGTCAAAATCGCATCCGAGCGCGAGCGCGTCCTCGCCGATAAGGTTTATGTAAAAATCCGTGTGGGAAAATATTTTCGAGAAATCGGCGTCCTTTGCAGACAGGTGCTGCGGGGCAAAGCTTATACCGACAATCCCTCCGCTTTTTTCGACTTTTAACGCCTCTTCGTCCGTGAGGTTTCTCTCATGCGGGTAGACGCTGTATGAGTTGCTGTGGGAGGCGATGACGGGACGGGAAAAATTTTTCGCTGCATCGAATATCTCCTTTGCCGAGCGCCTTGACGCGTGAGAGATATCGGGTATGCCGCCGAGAGATAAGAACGTATAAACCGCCTCGCGCCCGAAATCGGTGAGCCCCTCTTTTGTGTCAAACGCGCCGCCGATACAGGAGACCCCTTTCCAAAGCGGTGTCATTATCCTTACTCCCGCGTCGTAGATGCGCTTGACTCTTGATATGTCTCCCGCAAGAAGTCTCGCGTCCTCGACGGAGAGAACGAACGACGGGAGCCCGTCTTTTGTCTTTTGCATTATCTCGGCGCCAGACCGACAAAACTCCGCGTTGTTTTTCTTTTTGAACTCCTCGGTGCAGAGCAGAAAGCGCTCGAAGCACTCCTCGTCGCCGCATTCGACTTTTGAAAAAACGGCTGTGATTTGACCGTATTTTTCAAAAGAGGATATGCTCATTTCGCTGACGAGGCACGACGAGTCGTGAAGGCTCTCGCCTCTGTCAAAGAGCTCCGTTAAGGTGTCGCAGTGCAAATCAAAGTATCTTGTCTTTAGTTTATTCATTGCCAAGTCACCGTCTTTACCTTATTATTTTTATATTATTATTTTTATATTATATTTTCAGCGGCGTCTGACGGCGTTTTCAAAGTGCATGATGTCCGAGCACACGAGCTTTTTCCCGTCTCTCTTGAGATAAACCTCGATAATGTCTATTCTCTTGAAGTATTTCGAATATTTTTCGTGTTCTTTCGCAATATAACCGTCGACGCCTCTTATAAGATATGCGGCTTTTGATTTGTTGACAGCGTATGCGGGGCGGACGAGAAGCTCCCCGCCCTCGGCTACGCTCCTCGTTTTCACCTCGATAAACGCGAGAGTGTCGTCCTTCAGGGCTATTATGTCGATTTCGGAGTGACCTACGCGGGCATTTGTGTCGATAATTGTGTAATTTTTCTTTTTTAAATATTTTACGGCGGCTTTCTCGCCGATATCGCCTATTTCTTTTTTTGATTTTTCGGAATTTTTCGAGTCTTCCGAGCTTTTTGAATTTTCCGAATTATTTAAATCCGAATTATTTAAATTTTCGGAATTTTCCGAGCTTTCGGATGTGGGAGGCGCATCTTCCGCCGTTTTTTCGGCGTCCCTGAGCGCGCCGTTTTTATTTTTTTTACCGATGAGCTTCATGATTTTTTTATTATATTTTGATTATATTTTGATTTTATTTTGATTTATTTTGCCGCGTATTCCGCGAGCTTTTCCGCCTCCCGCTCCAAAAATCCGAGAAAGGACTCCCTGTGCTCGGGACACGGGCCGTATTTAAAGACGGCAGCCTTATGCTCCTTTGTCGGGTAGCCCTTGTGCTTTGCAAAGCCGTATTGCGGGTAGAGCGTGTCAAGCGCGGCGCAGAGACGGTCCCTTGTTACCTTCGCGATGACGGACGCCGCCGCGACGGACATTGATTTTGCGTCTCCCTTTACGACAGCCTCGGCAGGGCACTGGAAATCTCCGACGCGGTTTCCGTCCGCCAAAATAAACTCCGGCTTCACGCTGAGCTTTTCGATAGCGCGCTTCATTGCGAGAAGGGAAGCGTTCAAAATATTTATTTCGTCGATTTCAACGGGACTTGCAGTTCCGACAGCCCATGATATACATGCGTCCTTTATCCTGTCAAACAGGATATCCCGCTTTTTCTCCGTAAGCTTTTTCGAGTCGTCGAGCCCGTCTATTCCGTTTGTCAGAGCGTCCTTCGGAAATACGCACGCCGCGGCGACAACCGGCCCCGCAAGGGGTCCGCGGCCCGCCTCGTCCGTGCCGCAAAGATACTTTATATTCAGCCTTTCGGCGTAGGATATGTCAAAGTCTTTTATAAGCATTACCTGTCCTCCGGCGTCTCAAGTGATATTCTGCCTATTTTGCAGCCTCTGAATTCGTCAAGCAGCATAATTGCCGCGCGCTCAGTGTTCACCTCTCCCCCCGAGACTATAAAGCCGCGCTTTCTTCCTATTTCTTCAAGTATCTGCCAACCCTCGAGAGCTTTAATTTTTTCGCCGTCGAGCTTGTATCTCTCGGTCAGCTTATCGGGGGCAATGGAAATCAGTCTTTTGCAAAGGATGGCTCCGAGCTCCTCGATGTCAAGCACGGCGTCCTTTATCGCGCCTGTGAGCGCGAGATTCTCGCCGATGATTTTATCCTCGAACTTCGGCCAGAGGACTCCGGGCATATCGAGCAAATCAAAACCGAGGTCTGTCGTGACCCATTGCTTGTCCCTTGTCACTCCCGGTCTGTCCTCGACCTTTGCCTTTTTCGCTTTTCCGAGCCTGTTTACAAGAGATGATTTTCCGACGTTCGGTATTCCTACTATCATGGCGCGAAGCCTTTTCCCCGCCATGCCGCGGCTCTCGTTTTTTTCTATTTTTTCCTTTAGAATTTCACGCGCCGCGCTGCCTATCGCGCCGATGTTTTCGTTTTTCACGCAGTCGACGGCGACCGCGCGTCCACCGTTTGCCTTGCAGCTATCAAGCCACCTTTTTGTGACGGCGGGGTCGGCGATTGAGGACTTGTTAAGAACGGTCAGGAGCGGTTTGTTTTCCGTCACGGCGGCAATGTCGGGATTTTTCGAGCTTATCGGTATCCTTGCGTCGAGCAGCTCTATGACAATGTCGACATACTTCAGGTTCTCCTTTATAAGCCGTCTTGTTTTTGCCATGTGCCCCGGGAACCAGTTGATATCCGTTTTTTCAAAGCCCCTGACGTTCGCACCGTCGTTTTTTTGTCGGTTGTTTTTCATTCCTTTTTAAAATCTTTTTTAAAATTTCTATTTTTGCTTTACATCGGATTTTTAATAATTACACTTTTTGCCAAGCGGCGCGCCGCAAAGTGCGCTTAATTTGCAGCGCTGTCCGTTTCACGGCTGTACGGACTGCCGAAGGACTCGAGAGGGAATATCCTCAGAAAGGCTTTTCCGACGATACATCTTTTGTCTACCGTACCGAAGGCGCGGCTGTCCCCCGAGTGATTTCTGTTATCACCCATTACGAACACCTCGTTTTCGGGGACGGTAAGCGGGAAATGAACGCCCGAGGTGATGGGGTTGCCCGTAAGCTTTACATAAGGCTCGTCAAGCACCTCTCCGTCGACTGCGACGGTGTTTGTCGCGGCGTCAAAGTCAACCGTCTGTCCCGCGACCGCGATTACTCTTTTTACAAGAGGCTCGGCGTAAAGACCGACGTTTGACGTGTCGTGGATAACGACGATGTCCCCCTGCTTTGGCTCGTAAAAAATGTTTTCTATCAGGAGAAAGTCTCCGTCATGGAGCGTGTCCTCCATTGATTCTCCGTCAACGATGGTGAGCCGTCCCAAAAATGAGAAAACGAGTATTACCGCCGCAGAGCATATTACAAATATTTCAAGAAAGTCATAAAGATCCCACAGATAATTCGCTCTTTTTTTAGCTGAATTCAAAGAAACCGGCTCCCTTCTCGCGGACGTTTGGAATATGTCCGTTTTTTCTATTATTTCTTATATTTCTTATTTTTTATTATTTGATTTTATTTCTGTTTTCATTTGCGTTTTGTGCGTTTTGCGAAATAACGGTATATTTTCTATATTATTTAAATTCTTGTCCGCCGCGCCGTTACACTATCATATGCTCGAGAAGAGTACTGCCGTCGGGAATATAAAGACTGCATTTTGAAGCTTCCTTTTCGCTGAAAAGGGGAGCGCCCTCTTTCTCGTTTTCGGAGTCGTATATGAAAAACGGTACGGCTTCCGAGGAGTGAGTTCTTATTTCGACAGGCGTCGGGTGGTCGGGAAGAACCATTATTTTAAAGGGCTCGCCGCAGTCTTCGAGATATTTATATACCGGCGCGAGAATGAGCGAGTCGATTTTTTCTATCGCCGAGACCTTCACCGTGTCCTCGCCTCTGTGACCGCACTCGTCGGGGGCTTCAACATGTACGTATACAAAATCGTCCCCATCCTCAAAGCACTTTATTGCGGCGTTTGCCTTTCCAGTGTAGTTTGTGTTGTAGTTTCCCGTCGCGCCGTCGACGTTTACAACCTTCATTCCGGCGCATATGCCGATTCCCTTTATTAGGTCGACTGCCGATATAACGGCGGCATTAAGCCCCCACTTTTCAAAAAAAGAGGGCAAAGAGGGCTTTTTCCCGGGGCTCCAGAGCCACGGGGAATTTGCGGGACGAAGTCCGCGGCGTCTCCTTTCCTCGTTTATCGGGTGGCGCATCAGGATTTCGTGACCCTTTACCATGTATTCGAGAAATTCCTTTCCTCCGTTTTCGGCGCTCGGAAGGTAGTCCTTAATTTTTTTGCCGATAATGTCGTGAGGACGCATGAAATTATATGTGTCGTCGGCGCCCTCCCATATAAGGCAGTGGCGGTAGCTCACTCCCGTGTAAAGGCGCCGTCCGGGCAGCGGCAGGGCTTCGTTCAGCGCTTTTACAAGCTCATTTGCTTCCGCTGTCGTTATCTCGTCCGAGCTGTGGTCGACCATTGCGGCGTCGAAATAGTCGTCTGTGTCCTCGGACACGGTGACGAGATTGCATCTTATCGCAGTGTCGTTTTCTTTCATGTCAATTCCCATGCTGACAGCCTCAAGAGGAGAGCGTCCCTTTGAGTATGTTTTCGGGTCGTATGACATTATGGCAAGATTTGCGGTATCGCTTTCGGGCACCATTCCGTCGGGGACGTTTGAGACTGTCCCGCAGAGAGATTTTCGGCACAGAGAGTCCATATTCGGCTTTGACGCCGCCTCCATCGGAGTTTTTCCTCCGAGCGCGGCAATCGGTCTGTCCGCCATGCCGTCGGGAATAAGCACAAAATATTTGGTTTTTTTCAACTTTAATCACCTCGAAAATAAGCTTTGCGTATGCGGCTGCTTTTGTTTTAACTTTTTTATTTTTATGTCTTTAAAATTAAGTCCTTAAAATTTCAATTACAATGCATTATATCACATTTTATACATATAGGCAATATTTTTCTTTCGTTTTTTTCGCTAATGCCGATAATAACGAGGCGTAATGGCAGGGCGAAGCGTGGCGCAAAGGGTTAATTTCTCGGAATTTTTTTGACTTCGCGGAAAAATTTTTCCAAACTACTTGCAAAACGAAATTTTTTATGATATACTCAAAGGGTATGTAAAGCACAGCGCCTATGCACCCTCTCAGGCACGGGCGCGACTCGATAACTGTCGTTAAAGGAGGGAAATGAAATGCCGAATATCAAATCAGCGAAAAAGCGCGTTAAGGTCACAGCAGCAAAGACTCTCAAGAACAAAATGTTCAAGTCTCAGCTCCGCACTGTCGTGAAGAAATTCTACGCGGCTGTAGAGTCGGGCGACAAGGCTTCGGCTCAGGCAGCGTATACAGCGGCTGTCAAGAAAGTCGACCACGCTGCGTGCCGCAACATTATTCACAAGAACGCCGCCGCTCACAAAAAGAGCCAGTTTACAAAAGCTCTCAATAATATGCAGTAATGCAGTAATTGCTGTAGTTTGCGTAAATTGCCAAAAAAAGAAATATTTAAAAGCTGAAGAATATAAAACCTTCGTCATGCTCCGACGGGGGTTTTATTTTTTTGTTTTTCCTGTATTTTTGATTTTTTCAAAAATGTTCACAGATTGTTTTGGGTGATTTGAGGAAAGATAATTTAAAAGTTCGCGCGAACTCGCTTCGAAAGTTTTGACCCGTCTTTTTCAAAGTTCGCACAGACCCATTACGAAAGTTTTGGTCAAGCTTTTTCAAAGTTCGCACGAACTCGCTTCGAAAGTTTTGCTCAAGCTTGCCCTTGGGGTCCCCG
>CANRNZ010000021.1 GCA_947632135.1 uncultured Clostridia bacterium | reverse complement strand
GGGAACAGCAATTTGATATCTATTACCGTTTTGTCGGTCTGATATGACCGCATATTTTAGATGCCCGAAAGAAGTCCTCAACAATTTGGGCTTGATTCCTCGGTCAGAGTGAACATGATGAGCGTTGTCCATGCGACCACCACGGCGGTCAATCTGACCCGCTCTATCGCACGGGCAAGATAAACAGGAGGTTATTATGGATCATTTTCAAGAAAAATCAAAGTTTTTTCTCGCACACGGCTCTGACGGATATAAAATCATTGCCGCCTATGAGGAAGCCTGCGGAATTGAATATCAAGATCGCTATACACGGTGGTATGGCGATTTGAATATGTTTGAGGCGGCAAGCGATGAAAGCATCACTTATGAAAAGCTGCGGTCAAGGTATGACGCCGGGTTGAAGTTCCTCGGCATCGTTCCCGATCAGGTAAGAGAATCCTGTCTGGAATATAGCTCCTCGGAGCTTGCCGAGCATATCCGTACCCAGCTTGCGCTGTTCGAGGAAAACCCCGAATATGTGCCGACGCCTGTTCTGAAAATGGACGCATTTGAACTGACAAAAGATATGCTGGTTGTAGACCGGGATATGGAGGTGGACTGCGATATCGGGCAGGAAATTACCGCCTATCTCGAAGTGTGGTTCGATGTGGATAAAAAGTTCGGACTTCGCATCAATGATGAGGACGACACTTGGCTGAATTTATACGCCAAATACAATCCTTTTGAAGATACGCTCCGGCTGGAATGTGAAATCAGCAGAAATGACAGTTTGGATTATTTCGATTATGTTCCGACTGCCGCTGAGTCACAGCTTATTAAGGATATGATTACGGAGCGTATCCAATCGGAATACGGGCAAACGCCGCAGGAATTTTGCAATGACTCTTGCGACGAAGCGCAGGAAATGGGTGAACTTGTATGACATATTTATATCCACAGAATTTGAAAGCCAAAGCTAACCTGTGGTTTTGGGGACTTCGTGATTTTTGCATTTTGGGTATTTCTGCGTTGTTGTCTGTCGTGATTCTGGTGCAATTAAAGTTTCTTCTCCCTGCGGTGGCAACACTTGTTTACGGGTTTTTGAGCATCCGAATGGACGACACAACCGTTCTCGATTATATCCGATATGCCGGGAAATACCTTATTACCACACAGCAATATTTTGAATGGAGATGATGCAGATGAAAAATAATAGGCAGAAAAAACGCAAGGGTAATTCCGTGCAGGATTTGCTCGGCATTCAGAATTTCACACAGTATGGTCTGATGACCAACAAAGGAGAGCTTCTTTTCTTCCTTGTATCTCCGACCAATATCTCTGTACTTTCCCATGCAAACATTGAAATCAAAATACGGCATCTTATGATGGTTTTGTCCGCCCTGCCCGACATAGAGATTGCGTGTTCGGACTCGTCCGAGTGTTTCGATGAGAATAAGGCATATTTACAAAGTCGACTCGACGAGGAACCCAATGCAAAGCTCAAAAAAATCATCAAAAAAGACATCGAATTTCTCGATCAGATTCAAGTCGAAATGGCCACGGCGCGCCAATTCTTTTTTATTGCCCGCTGCAAGGCAAAAAAGGCAGAACAGGTATTTCAATCGGTCAACCGAATCGAAAAAGTGATTTCAGAGCAGGGCTTTGAGGTGCAGCGCATGAAAAAACCGGATATCAAACGATTTTTGGCACTGTATTTCGACGCAAGTTTGAACGGGGAGCTGATGCCGGATATTGACGGAGAACAGTTCTTTGAGGTTTCCACAGACGATGAAGATAGCTAAACTTTTCTTTTTTTCTCTGCTGTCGGCGTTTTTGATTTTATCCATCATAATGGTCATAAAGGAAGAAGTAATACAGCAGAAAGAAAAAAAGGAATTTGAAGGTTTGCAACAGATGATCACTCCACCCCAACCGAGCCAAGCGGCAGACAGTATCACGCCCGAGAAATCCAGTGCCGACATTCAGCGTGTTCACAAGAGGGACCTTGCGAAGCTATATGAAGCCAATCCCGATTGCATCGGATGGATTTATATCGAAGGCACAAATGTGGATTATCCCGTAATGCATACTCCGCAAAATCCGCAAAAATATCTGCGCTGTAATTTTGAAGGAAAGTACAGTCAATCGGGAGTGCCGTTCTTGGATGCCCGCTGTGATCCACAGCGCGGCACGAGGATCATCTACGGCCACAATATGAAAAACGGAACGCAATTCTCAAATTTACAAAAATATGTTGACACAACATTCCGAAATGCCCATTCAACGATAGAGTTTGAAACGGGAGATGGAGTACATCTTTTTGAGGTCACGGAAGTTAGACAAACAGACATCTACGACGAACTCTATAAAAAATTACCGGAGGACGACGACAGGTTAATTCTTTCCACTTGCTATGGGAGTGCAAAATCCGGTCGTCTTCTCATTATCGCAAAGGAGATCGAGCAATGACAACTAAAAGAAAACCAAAGGTTCTGACGCCGGAACAGGCAGAAGAAATCCGAACGAAAGATTTTTTTGATTGCATCCTTCCGGGTACGATAAAATTTTACTCCGATCATTATATCATAGGGGACAGTTACCGTTGTGTGTGGGCGATCCGCGAGTATCCTCCGTCGACAGAGGAACAGGCGATCCTGTCACAGCTTGCCGACCGCAATGGCGTTACACTCCGCATCTACCACCGCCTCGTGGAATCCTTGGAACAACGGAAAATCATCCAGAATGCAACCCGTAGAAACACATTGAAGCGCGGCGGGAACGATATGAACGATACCATCGAAGCGGAAGGCAATCTTCAAGACGTGGTCGAATTACTTGCCAATCTGCGGAAGAACCGAGAACCTCTGCTTCATTGCTCTGTGTTTATTGAGCTAAAAGCGCGTAGCCAAGATGCATTGAAGGAATTGCAGAGCGAGGTCGCCATGGAACTTACAAGATCAAAAATTACGGTAGACCGCCTCTCTTTGCGGCAAAAAGATGGCTTTCTCTCCGTAGTTCCAACGGGATCAAATCTTTTCGGAACACAATTCGAACGGGTGCTGCCGGCTTCCAGCGTGGCGAATCTCTACCCCTTTAATTTCTCCGGCAAAACCGATCCCAAAGGCGTCTATATCGGGCGGGATAAATTCGGCACGAATATCCTTGTGGACTTTGACCGCCGCGCCGAGGACAAAACCACAAGCAATATCCTCATTCTCGGAAACTCCGGACAAGGCAAAAGCTATCTGTTGAAACTTCTGCTGACCAATCTTAGGGAATCCGGCAAGGCGATTATTTGCCTTGATCCGGAAGCGGAATACGAGGAAATTTGCTCTGCCCTCGGCGGCTGTTATATCGACTTCCTCTCCGGCAGATACACTATCAACCCGCTCGAACCCAAAGCATGGAGCGATGGCACAGACGATGCGGACACCGATGCGCCGCAGGCGTTCAAGAAGGCGACCCGACTCTCCCAGCACATCGCTTTCCTCAAAGATTTTTTCCGCGCCTACAAGGATTTCACCGATGCGCAGATCGACACGATCGAGATTCTGCTCTCCAAACTGTACGCGCGGTTCTGGATCACCGATGCCACCGATTATAGCACAAAGCGTCCGCAGGACTTCCCAATCATGGAAGATTTCTACAAACTGTGCGAGGAAGAATTCTACGGCTACGATACAGCACGGAAGTATCTCTACACCGAGGAAACCTTGCAGGAGGTTTGCCTCGGTATCCACTCCATGTGCGTGGGTGCGGAAAGCAAATATTTCAACGGTCATACCAACATCACCGACGACGCTTTTTTGGTTTTCGGGGTGAAAGGATTGCTGGACACGAACAAACGACTCAAAGATGCCATGCTGTTCAACATCCTGTCCTTTATGAGCAACCAGTTACTTGGCAAGGGCAATACGGCGGCTTCCATCGACGAGTTGTATCTGTTCTTAACGAATATGACCGCAATCGAATATATCCGCAACGCGATGAAGCGTGTGCGAAAGAAAGACTCCTCGATCATTCTGGCAAGCCAGAACATCGAGGATTTTTTGATTCCGTCCATTCGGGAGTTTACAAAGCCGTTGTTTTCTATCCCGACCCATCAATTCCTGTTCAATGCCGGTCAGATCAACCCAAAGGAATATATGGACGCTCTGCAAGTGGAACCGTCCGAATTCGAACTGATCAAATACCCCGAACGCGGCACCTGTCTCTATCGATGCGGCAATGAGAGGTATCTGCTTCAAGTGATCGCGCCCGAATACAAATCCGCGCTGTTCGGAAAGGCAGGCGGGCGATGAGCGCCACCGTTGCCGCCGCGCTCAAAAAGATCGCGGTTTTTCTGCTGACAAACAAAAAGGCATTGAAAACCGTCTGCGGAATTGTGCTGGGAATTCTCATAATCATCGTTATGCCGATTGCAGCGTTAGTCGGCATCTTCAATGGCGACGTTGATTTTGACACCGACCGCCTGCAAGAACTGGTCGCAGAAAATCTGTCAGACGAGGAAAAAGCGAAACTGCAATTCATGGAAGAAACCATGAGCGAAATCGAAGAAAAGATGACGGGGGCAGGATTTGCCGAAAAGGTAGAGGACGCAAAATTCCTATATACGGTCGCCCTCACCGATCAAGCGCACGACAGCGGATTCGTTGATAAGTTGGTCGGGTGCTTTACCATAGAACAAACAGACGAGGAACTGATTGCCGCTGTGAATGCTGCCTTCGGCACAAATATATCTGCCGAGGATTTCATAAAAGCACGACGGAATACAGCTTCCTCGCAGTGAACATTATCTCCGTGAACGATTTCGATATAGCAGAAAGCCTATGCCCCGATATTCGACGTTTGTGTAAATTACGAAGCGGAATTTTTGTTGGGTATCGTGAATAGCTTTCTCTTCAAGAGTGTGGCATGATTGACAGTGGCCAAACGCCAAAATAATAAAAAGGGAGATAGAAAAACATGACAACCGCAAGAGCAAAAGAATTACAAGAGAACATCGCAAAGGAAGCCGTTACACTGCTCGTCATCTACGGCGAGGTAAACACCGACCACTATGCACAGAGCATTGAACTCATCGGGAAAGCAGGCAATGTGCCTTCGGAAACGACCGCACAGTGGCTCGAACTCATCGCAAGTGAGCGTCAAGCCAATCTTACGGGAACGCCGCACACCATGCACGAGTCCGACCTTCCGATGAATGCCACAGGACTTGAAACCCTCGAAAATATATGGGGACTCTTCGAGGCGGCGATACAACTCGATGACGCCGGCTCCCGCGCTGTACTCTACAACTTGGCGCATGAGTTGGAGGAAACGCAAAACCTGCTCGACTGGATCGAGAAAACACCGGAGGAAAGGTTGGCATGGATGCCTCCTGTCGGTCAGCCTCTGGTAGTTGGCGCTTGACAGTAAGTTTGACCGAGAAGCAAATGAAGCGAGGACGTTCCCTACGGGGAGCGTCCTATCTCTGTTTTTTGCGATAAGAAACAGAAGAAACATCATAAAGCATGGACAGATAGAGGAGTCTGAAAGATGAAAAAAACAACGATTTCAATATCATTCGACGAAGAAAAACTTTCTGCACTGAAAATGTATATGGAGCAGAAAGGGAGCGATGTGGAAAGCGAACTCGAAAAGAGCATGGAATCTTTATATGCGAAAAATGTTCCCGCCGGCGTTCGAACTTTTATCGACATGAAATCGGGAACGGAAGTTTCACCGCAGCCGAAGCCGCGAAAACCTAAAAGTTCCGTTTCCGCTGAAGAAACTTCCGAGCAGAAAGGCGCAGCGGAGGTGAAAGCAAATGGCTGATACGGATATCACATTATTTTTTAACACGCACCGTTTCGATGCGCTCGAACAGATCCTCACCGAAAGCGGCAGTTCGATAGAGAACGAACTGCTCCGAGAGTTGGACGGAATGTATCGTGCGCTGGTGCCGGAAGAAGAACGGACGGAAATCGAGTCGGAAATCGAAAGAGAAAATGCTAAAGCCGAGGCCGAAAGAGAAGCCGCCCGGCGGTTCGCTGTCGTGCATCTGCATGACAGCGACGATGATTTTTTGTTTACGACCGAAATGCGAAACAATTTTTTCAGCATGGCATATCTGTATCGCAACGAACTGAAAGACATGGTCGGGAAATATACGCTGGACAGTCTTGCTGCCCGGTTCGGTTCGTATCAAGCGATAGACGAAACGGTCTTCTCCGCCCTCTGCAACGCAAAGCCGAACGATCCGAGAATCACTGCGCTGGTCGAATTTGATTTTGAAAACAATATGGTAAGCGTCTGTAGCAGCGGAGATGATGAGTGGCACACATACGACCTCAAAGACGTATCGACGGCAATCTATCGTGCAAATCGAAATAAACATCTTTCGTTTACCACACAGCAGGAAATATTCGGCGAGGCAATCGGAGAAAAAGAGATCGGAACGGATACCGAGATGAAAGATGAAACGGAAGCCGACGGTCCAACTCTGCAAATGTGACCGCCTGTGGACCGCCTTGTCGCCACGCGTGGCGATTTTACGGCAGAGGTGGAACAGGAACACGGCGACGGCAAAAACGGGCGAATGTGCCACCTTTTGTGAAAGTCACGGAAATCCGACATGCCCGGCAGGATCGTACTGCCCGAAAAGACTTGCAGGAATAAGAGTCGGGGTTGGCAAGCCACCCCGACTCGGTTCACTTCGGACGGCAATGCCGTCCGTTTGCGAGGTTTTTGCAAATTTGCGGTTCGGGGTCATAATTTCACCTTGTTTGGGCATTAGGGTTCAGCGGCACAGCCACTGCCGAACGCACAAAGGTTTTGATAGGCGTTACAGCCCCGAAAAAAGAGGTTTCGCATATAATTTAGCACAAACCTCCAAGGGCCTAAAAGGACAGTATTCATGCGGGTTTGCGGGCTGTTGATTTCAAAAGTTTTTGGCACGGAATTTTGCCTCTGGCGGCATCGAAAGGAGAGAAAAAATTGGACGAGAACAAAAGAAAATTTGCATTGTGGGTGTGCCCTTCCACATTAGAAAAAGTAGATCGTCTATATCGAAATGATAACTGCAGAAGCAGATCGGAATTTATAGAGAAGGCAATTTTATTTTACGCCGGATATGTTTCGGCCGAAGACAGTCGCGCATATTTTCCGGAGGTGATCGTCAATACGGTGCAGGGTACACTTAACAGCTTTGAAAATCGCATGGCTTCACTGCTATTCAAAAATGCTGTGGAACTTTCTATGCTCCTTCATGTATCCGCGGCAAATTTTCGGGTCGACGAAGATACTTTATCAAGGCTCCGCGGAAAGTGCGTAAACGACGTCAAACGCTTGAACGGTCAGGTCACCTTCGATGATGTCGTTAGATATCAGAAAGGCGACGGATAATGGCACGATTTATTTTGAAATGGCGGTATATAAAATCCGGCTCTCCAAAGCACGGACAGAACCTCGTAAAATATATTGCAACGAGGGAAGGCGTGGAAAAGTGTGATGAATCATGGAAGTGGCAAGCAGCTACCCGCGATCAAAAAAGATTGGTCGATGAGCTGGTCAAAGATTTTCCCGAATCGGTTCAGAGCTTTGAATATCAAGACTTTATTTCTTCTCCGACCAAAGGCACGGCTTCGGATTTTATTTCAAGAACCATTGAGGAAAATCTTGATCTCATCGGCAAGAAAGAAAATTACGTCGCTATATTGCCAAGCGTCCACGAGTCGAACGACAAGGGGCGCACGGATTGTTTACGCAGGACGACCGGGAGATCAACCTCGCAGAAACAGCCAAAGAAATTGCAGAGCATGAGGGCGCGGTATGGACAACCATTCTTTCTTTACGTCGGGAAGATGCAGCGAAGCTGGGATACGATCGCGCCAAGGCGTGGAAAGATATGCTGCGGGGGCAATCCAACAACCTTGCAAAAGCCATGGGAATCCCTCTGTGCGATCTGCATTGGTACGCAGCGTTTCATAATGAAGGCGGCCATCCGCATGTGCATCTGATATCCTATTCGTCCGGCAAAGAGCCGTATATGACCGAGCATGGTTTGCAAACATTCAAATCCGATTTTGCGCGCGAAATCTTTAAAAATGATTTATATCAGATCTATCAAGACCAGACCGAACATCGAGATGCATTACGAAGGACGGGCAAAGAAAAGATGTCCGAGATCGTCCGGAAAATCAATGACGACTCATACGACAACGATATCGTAAAACTTTTGCTTCAAAATCTGGTTGGCGAGCTACGTTCGTACAAAGGGAAAACGGTTTATGGGTATATGCCGAAGAAGGTAAAAAATTTAATTGACGGTATCGTTGATGAACTGGCAAAGGACGCACGAATTTCAGAACTTTATAACTTGTGGTATGAGCAAAAAGAAAATATCGTCCGCACCTATCAAGATACCATGCCACAGAGAATCCCTCTCTCGCAGAACAAGGAGTTTCGCACGATAAAAAACGCCGTCATACAAGAAGCCTTGACGCTGCTGCATAACGGAATAACCTTCGAGGACGACATTTCTTTCATTGGCGATTCGGAAGCATCGGACGATGGTTACAAAGCAAGCCCCAAAAATGCGTGGAATGAACCCGAAAATATGCTCTGCCAATATCTTCGTGGCCGCGATTATCTTGACGACGGTTCGGATGACTTTGATCCGGAAGAAGGGGTCAAATGGCTGGAGATGTCCGCAGAACAAGGATTTGACCTTGCTATGTATCGGCTCGGAAAAACATATTATCAAGGCGAGGTTCTTGAAAAAGATATCGGGCAGGCATTGAAATGGCTGTGGGCGGCGGAATCTAAAAATAATCAATTCGCCCGATATCTGCTCGGGAAAATCTATTTGAAAGGCGAGGACGTCCCAATCGATTATGTGACAGCCGAAGAAATGTTTCAAAGGGCCGCAGCGCAAGGGAGTCAGTATGCGCAATATTCTTTAGCAAAAATGCATCTGAAAGGACAGGCTCGATACAACAGCGTTGCGTATGCTGTGGAACTTTTGACGGAATCGGCAGACAAGGGATACCAATGGGCCGAATATCAGCTTGGGAAAATGTATTTATACGGCCAAGGAATCGACAGAAACTATGAGCTTGCCGTATTGCTTCTATCTTCCGCCGCCGAAAAAGGAAACACATTTGCACAGCGATTACTGGACAATTATCAGACGCATTCAGGATCCGGCGCATCTACGGTACTTGCATCTCTTCGACTGTTGGCTCGGCTCACACAAATCATTCGTGAAGATGCAGACAAGAAAGACAAAGGCCGTGCTATCGACAGAAAGCTGATGCGGAAGATACACGAAAAGAAATTGGCGCAAGGGCTAAAAATGGAATAAACGAAAGGAGTCATCATGGGCGGCTATATTCATTATACCGACGAGCAAAAAGACCGAGCAAGAACAACGGACTTGGTTTCCCTGCTGGAAAGGCAGGGGGAACAATTAAAGAAATCCGGACGCGAATATCTATGGGGCGACGGTTCAAACAAAGTAACCATACGAGGAAATCTTTGGTTTCACCAATATGAAAGAGTCGGCGGCGACGCCATCGACTTTGTGCGAAAATTTTATAACAAAGATTATCCCGAGGCCGTGGAGTTTCTCCTCGGCGGAGAAGATGGTAATCTCAAGACAGCCGAGCCGGTGGCACGGGAGAAAAAAGAATTTAAACTCCCGCAACGAAATGAAAATCTGCGTCGGGTATATGCCTATTTACTTCATCACAGAGGAATCGGACGTGACGTGCTTAACGCTTTCGTACACAAAAATATGATTTATGAATCGTTTCCATACCACAATGCAGTCTTCATAGGATACGACCGCGACGGAGTCCCGCGCCACGCGCATTTGCGCGGCAGCGGGTCAGAAAGCAGCTTCAAAGGAAACGTCGAGGGCAGCGCCCCCGAATACAGTTTTCATTGGACTGGTCAAGACAGTAAAATATTTCTCTTTGAAGCGCCCATCGATATGCTTTCGTATATCACGCTCAATCCTTATAACTGGCAGGAGAACACCTATGCGGCATCTTGTTCTGTTTCAGACAGGGTGCTTTTTCAATGTCTAAAAGACAATCCGAACATTCGAGATGTCTATCTTTGTCTGGACAGCGATGAGGCCGGACAAATGGCGGCAAAGCGAATCGAAGATAAGCTCTTTACACAAGGCTATCGTTCCGAGATCCTTTTGCCTACCCATAAAGATTGGAACGAAGATCTCACGACCATGCAGAAAGAAGGAGAAATGACATGGAAAACACAACTATCTTGATTCTCGTTGCAGCAGGCATGTTTGCGCTCATCGGCGGGATCACATTGGTGTCACACATCTATAATCTCAACAATATCAAGAGCAAAACCGTAGGCGACGGCCAACACGGAACCGCTCGCTTCGCTACCCAAGGAGAGCTGCACAAAACATACAAGTATATCCCATTTGAGCCAAAGCTATGGCGCACACGTGCAAAGGATAAAAAATTGAATCTCCCCCAAGGAGTGATCCTCGGTGTAAAAAAGCGCAAAGGCATCGACTATGCCATGGTCGATGACGACGATGTTCATACGCTGATGATCGGCGCGGCCGGATGCGGAAAAACAAGCTATTGGTTATACCCCAACTTGGAATATGCGTGCGCGGCAGGTATGTCCTTTCTCACAACAGATACCAAGGGCGATCTCTATCGCAACTACGGCAACATCGCAAAGCAGTATTACGGATATGACGTAGCCATCATCGATCTGCGCAATCCGACAAGGTCGGACGGAAACAACCTATTGCATCTCGTGAATAAATATATGGACGAATACAAGATGCACCCCCAAAACATTGCGCTAAAAGCAAAAGCCGAGAAATACGCAAAAATCATCGCAAAAACGCTTATTTTTACCGATGGCGATTCAACGTCCTACGGTCAAAACGCATTCTTTTACGACGCCGCAGAAGGTCTTATGACTGCGGTTATTCTTTTGATCGCGGAATTTGCTCCGCCCGAGCAACGACATATCGTATCCGTATTCAAGCTGATCCAAGACCTGCTTGCACCGAGCGGTGTGAAAGGAAAAAATCAGTTTCAGCTTTTAATGGAAAGGCTTCCGCCGGATCATAAGACAAGGTGGTTTGCAGGCGCCGCCTTGAATACGAGCGAACAAGCGATGGCATCTATCATGTCAACGGCGATGTCACGATTAAACGCCTTCCTTGATTCGGAGTTGGAACAGATCCTCTGCTTCGATACGGCAATAGATGCTGAAAAATTCTGCTCACGAAAATGCGCTATTTTTATCGTTCTCCCCGAAGAAAATCCGGCAACCTACTTTATGGTGTCCCTGCTTCTTCAACAGTTTTACCGTGAAATTCTCACCGTCGCCGATGAAAATGGAGGAAAGCTAAAAGACAGAGTTATGTTTTATATGGACGAGTTTGGTACGTTGCCGGCAATTAGTTCAGCTGAAATGATGTACTCTGCCTCTCGTTCTCGGAAACTATCGCTTGTAAGCATTATCCAATCGTATAAACAGCTTGAAAAGAATTACGGGCAGGAAGGCGCGGACATTATCAAAGATAACTGTCAGGTTACGATTGCCGGGGGATTCGCTCCCACTTCCGCAACGGCAGATGAGATATCCCGCGCTCTCGGTTCCAGAACTGTACTGACCGGCTCGGTATCGCGCAGCAAAAATGATCCGTCTCAAAGTCTGCAAATGACGGAGCGACCGCTCATGTCGAGTGACGAGTTGAAATCTATGAAAAAAGGCAATTTTATCGTTATGAAAACAGGCACACATCCGTTTATTTCAAAATTGAAACTGTTTTTCAAATGGGGCATAGAGTTTGACGCCGATAATTATACCGTAACCGACAAGGGCGTTCGGAAAGTTCATTATACCAATAAGGAACTCATTGAGGAAAAGATCCTCGAGCAATTTCCGAAAGTGTATGCGACGTCTGCTCATCCGTCGCGAAAGGCTGTCGCGGGTGGACAGATCCTTTCACAGAGCAACGAGCCGCTGATGGCTGAATCCGAGCATCAAGTCCGAACGGATTAGGAGGTGAAATCATTGTCCTATTATCGAAACCTGTACGAAAGCGGTGAACTGCCATCAAGAGCCAAGCTCGTCTATATTTATCTGCACGACCGATGTGATAAAAGTATGGTAGCTTGGCCGGGAGTGAAAACAATTGCGCGAGAGCTGTCTATATCCGACCGAACGGTCCGCAGAGCGATCAAGGATCTGGAAAAAGCCGGTCTTGTACGAAAGGAATATAAAAAACGGGCAAATGGTTCTTATACAAGCAATCGGTATCATCTGATATAATTATTTTTCATGTGACATTCACCAAGGGATAACTCTGCCTTCATGCTGTCAGCAGGACGGTGACATGAAGTCATCTCAAGGAAGTACCCACCCTAAAAAAGATAACAGCAGAAAAGAAACACAAGACAAAAAGGCAACGGGACAATCCGTCCGTTGCCCTTCTGCTGTTGTGAAGCACATTGCTTGACGAGGCGCTCGGGAGGGTATGTTGAGAACCGCTTGTTTCTCTCTGATTGTAAAAAAATTTCGACAATTCATCTACACATGTCCGAAATCGTTACAAATGCTATTGAAAAAACAATCGAAACGCGGTATAATATAATATCATCATGCGATTGGAGGGGAATACAGAATTGAAATGTCCTAAATGCGGCAGCAGAAAAACTGCTCCGATCATGTATGGCCTTCCCGCATATACCGACGAATTAAAGCAATCACTCGACAACAAAAAAATCGTCCTTGGTGGTTGCTGTATATCTGCCTCCTCCCCGCAGTATCATTGTTTCAATTGCAATAAGGAATTCGGTTCGGCGCCGCTGCTCATAAGCAAGCACGGCGAAGAAGATTACAGAGCCATCGTGACATCGATTTATTTTTGCGTCGGTGGATTTTTTCAAGGGCATAAAGAAATCACCTTTGAAAACCGCAATAAAACCGCAACAGTAAACGTCCTTCCGGATTTCCATACGCCCGTCGAAGACTATTCTCGTTCGCTTTCAAATGCGGAGTGGGAAACCCTGTTGAACAAACTGTATTGCAAGCTATTTCTCCATGAATGGCGCAAGCAATACGATGATCCCAACATTCTGGACGGAACACAGTGGTCATTAAAAATCAAACTGACCGGCAATCGGCAGCGCAATTATTATGGCAGCAATCTTTTCCCCGCATATTGGCGCGAATTAAAAACTCTTTTCCGTCCGTATTTTGAAGAAGCTGGAATCTCGCTTTGATTGCACATCCATAAATCTATTAACTGGGGTGAAAATTATGGCATCAATCAGTTACAACAAGCTCTGGAAGCTGCTGATCGACAACAAGATGAGCAAAGCCGACCTTCGTCGAGCTACCGGAGCAAGCGCCTACACCTTCACAAAACTTGGACATGACGAGCCCGTTTCTTTTGATTTCATTTTAAAGGTGTGCCAAGTCTTCCATTGCGACATCGGCGATATTATGGAAGTGATTTTAGACGATGAATAAACAGATTAGGAGCTAAAGCAATGAACGGAGAAAAATTTACGTTAATGCAGTATCCCATCAGCGCGGTGCTTGGACTCATCGAAGCACAGGATTTTGTAATTCCGGAAATACAAAGACCGTTTGTATGGAAGCGTAGCCAAGTAAGAGATCTCATAGATTCGCTGTACAACGGTTATCCCACAGGTTATATCATCACATGGAAAAATCCCGATGTCCAGACCAAGGACGGCGGGAAATCGAATGGCAAAAAAGTTTTGATAGATGGGCAGCAACGAGTTACAGCGCTAATGGCGGCAATCGCGGGAATGGAAGTTCTCGATCAAGATTTTAATAAAGATCGCATCCGAATTGCCTTCAATCCGATTGCCGAAGACGAAACCAAACGGTTCGCCGTTCAAGACGCCTCCCATCTGAAAGACAAGCGATGGATACCGGATATTTCTGTCGTTTTTTCTGCCGCTTTTAAGCAAAGAGCCTTTGAAAACGAGTATGCTCAAAACAACCCATCCGTAGATCTCGATGAGCTATCCGAAACCCTCGGAAAACTCAAGGCCATCTCAAATCGTCAAATCGGCGTCATAGAACTGGATCACAGCCTCGACATTGACGAAGTCACTGAAATTTTTATCCGTATCAACTCCAAGGGAACGGCACTCAGCCAATCCGACTTTGTAATGTCGAAGATGGCAGCCGACTCCTCTCATGGTGGCGGGCTGATGAGAAAGGCTGTCGATTATTTCTGCCATTTGGCGACAAAGCCGGATTTTTATCCTCAATTGACACGCGATACCGAATTTCAAGGATCTTTTTACGCTGACAAAATCAAGTGGCTTGCAAAAGATTACGACGATATCTACGATCCCGACTACGGCGATATGCTGCGCGTTTCATTTATGCATCAGTTCCGTCGCGGCAAACTGGCCGACCTTGTAAGCCTGCTGTCCGGAAGGGATTTTGAAACAAAAGAATACCGAGATGATATTGTTGCAGATTCCTATGCAAAGCTGGACAAAGGAATCCAGAACTTTATCAATCAATATAATTTCACGCAGTTCATTATGGCGATCAAAGGAGCAGGATTTGCCTCCAGCAAGCTGCTCAATTCCCAAATGACCTTGGATTTCGCTTACACATTATATCTGATCCTTTTGGAAGACGATACCGTTCCCAATGAGCAGATCAAGCGATATGTGCAAAAGTGGTTTGTCATGTCCACTTTGACATCGCGCTATATCGGCTCTCCCGAAACCGTTATGGATCGGGATATGCGAAGCATTGGAGAAAAAGGGTTTATCAATTTTATGAACGAAGTGGAAGCTGCGAATTTATCTGATACTTTTTGGAGCATAACGCTTTCTCAAAACTTGGAATCTTCGTCTGTAAACAGCCCTGCATTTAATACGTTTCTCGCCGCCCAAATAAACTTGAATTGCAACTCCTTGCTTATGAACGGGACGAAAATTTCTGATTTGATCAGCATTTCCGGCGATGTTCATCATATTTTCCCCCGCGCCTATCTCAAGAACAGCGGTGTAGATTCAAAAACGAAATATAACCAAGTGGCAAATTATATCTATCTGGACACGCAAGTAAATAAAGCCATAAGCGACGACGCACCGAATGTCTACTTTTCGAAAGTTATTCATCAATGTGAAACCGGAAATGCTCAACTCGGAAATATCACCAATATGGATAGCTTGCGTAAAAATCTCGAAGAAAACTGTATCCCGGAAACGATTGCGGGAATGGATGTAGAAAGTTATGATGATTTTTTGGTTCAGCGACGCCTTTTGATGGCAAAGCTGATTGAACAGTATTACAAAAATCTATAATTAGGGTGAGGTTATGGAAGGTAATTCGAAGGCAAGGCTGCTATACATACTAAAACTGCTCATGCAATATTCGGATGAGGAACACCCTCTCACGACTGCGGATCTTATTTCCATGCTTTCCGACCAGTATGGCATACCAACGCATAGGATCACCCTAAAAACCGATATTGAAACGCTACAAGATTTCGGGATCGACATCGTCGTAATCAGCAGCTCTCAAAACAAGTATTACATTGCGAGCAGACAATTCGAAATTCCAGAGCTGAAATTATTGATCGACGCCGTTGAATCCTCCAAATTCATCACCGAAAAGAAAAGTGCTGCGTTGGTTTCAAAGCTCACCTCTCTTGCGAGCGAAAATCAAGCCAAACT
Organism: uncultured Clostridia bacterium; assembly: GCA_947632135.1. Lineage (GTDB taxonomy): Bacteria > Bacillota > Clostridia > Oscillospirales > CAG-272 > RUG14199. The sequence goes on along the minus strand of CANRNZ010000021.1, from coordinate 5,086 downwards.
GCTCAAAAGAAATCTCTGCCTTGCTGATCGCATCAAGCCAAGCAATGAAATGATTTATTACATCGTGGATGCGATAAACGAGGCGATCAATGCCGGCAAAAAAATTTCATTTCTTTATTTTGAATACAACGTAAAGAAAGAAAAACGGCTAAAGAATAATCGAAAACCATATATCGTAAGTCCTTATGCATTGGTATGGAACGGCGATTTTTACTATGTTGTCGGATACTCCGAAAAACATAACAGCGTAGGCGGGTTCCGAGTAGATCGGATCTACAAGGCGCCAACCGTCCTTCGTGACGATGCTGTGCCACAGCCGAACGATTTTAACATTGCAGACTACACGCGTTCCGTATTCCAGATGTATGGTAAAGAAGCCTGCACCGTTACACTTCGATGTGACAACAGCCTTATGAAATACATTATCGAACGGTTTGGGGAGGACGTGGAAACGACTGCGTATGATATGTCCTCATTCCGAGCGATCGTGGACGTGGAATTAAGCCCGACATTTTATAGTTGGATCTTCACCTTCGAAGGAAAGATTCAAATCCTTAAACCGGAAAAAGCAAGGAAAGAGTATTGCAATATGCTTCAAACGACATTAGACATGGAGCGTCACTGAAACGATTTTGATCAAGAGTTTTATCGTTGAGAAATATAACGGATATGTGCTGAAATTGGAGGTACAAGCATGGCATACCAGAGCGAAGCACAATTAGAAGAACAGTTGATAGAACAGCTAAAAAGTCAGAATTACGCGCAGGTTTCTCTGCCGGACTATGACTCTTTATTGGCAAATTTCAAAGTTCAGTTTGAAAAATTCAACGCTGCCAATCTTCATAACAAGCCCCTCTCCGAAAAAGAATGGGAACGTGTTTTGAATTATTTGAACGGTAACGGCATTTTTGCAAGCGCTAAAATTCTGCGGGACAAGTTTGTTTTAGAGCGTGATGACGCTTCGAAGGTATATGTCTCTCTGCTCTCGGAGGATTACGCCAAAAACATCTTTCAAGTTACCCATCAAACGACGGTGGTCGGCAAATATACCTACCGCTATGATGTTACTCTTCTGGTAAACGGTTTGCCTTTGATCCAAATCGAGCTGAAACGGCGTGGGGTGGATATCAAAGAAGCATTTAATCAAATAGTCGGCAGATATCGCAGTTCCTTCCAAGGCTTGTATCACTTTATTCAAATGTTCGTCGTATCCAACGGCGTTGATACCAAGTATTTTGCGAACAGCGATAAAGACATTCTTTTCTCGCAAACCTTTTTCTGGACGGACGACAACAATATTCGGATAACCAATCTTAAAGATTTCTCGGTCGTATTTTTAGCGCGGGATCTCGTGACTAAAATGCTGACCAAGTTCACCGTATTGAACGACACCGATAAAGTGATGATGGTCATGCGCCCGTATCAGGTTTATGCGACGGAAGCCTTGATTCGGCAAGCGACGCTTACCAACCGAAACGCATATATCTGGCACACCACCGGCGCCGGAAAAACGCTTACCGCCTTCAAGACGGCGCAGATTTTGGCGACCAACCCCAACATCAAAAAAGTCATCTTCCTCGTTGACCGCACCGATCTTGATACGCAGACGACGGAGGAATTCAATAAATTCGAGGCCGGCTCTGTGGATGCGACCGACCGCACCGATGTTCTTGTTCGCCAGATGAAAGACAAGAACCGTCAACTCATCATCACGACCATTCAGAAGATGTCAAACGCCGTAAAAAACGCACGGTACGCCGCCGTAATGGATACATACAAACAGGAAAAAGTCGTTTTTATCATCGACGAATGCCACCGCTCGCAGTTCGGGGACATGCACAAGGATATTGTGCGCCATTTTTCCAATGCTCAATTCTTTGGCTTTACCGGAACGCCTCGTTTTGAGGTGAACGGGAAAGTAAAGGGAAAAATCGTTCAGACAACACAAACCCTGTTCGGAGAATGTCTGCACTCCTATTTGATCAAAGACGCCATCTTCGACAACAACGTCCTCGGTTTCCATGTGGAGTATATAAAGACCATTGAGGGCGACTACGATGAAAACGACAGTACGATGACCGAGGCCATCGACGTCGGAGAATTGTATATGGCGGATGAGCGAATGACCATGATCGCCAACCATATCATTCAAAACCACAAAGCCAAGACCCGCAATCGGCAATATACGGCGATCTTTGCAGTCGCCTCCATTCCGATGCTGGTCAAATATTACGATATCTTCAAATCCATTGACCATGATCTGAATATCAGCGGCATTTTCACCTATGGCGTGAATGAGGAGTGTGAAGGGCGTGATGAACACTCCCGCGATTCGTTGGAACGCATCATACAGGATTATAACAAAACTTTCAGCACCAATTTCAGCACAGACACTTTCGCGGCCTACCACAAGGATATTTCCGACCGAGTAAAAGGCAAAAAGACGAAACCTTTGGATATCCTTCTGGTCGTCAATATGTTCCTTACGGGATTTGACAGCAAACCTCTTTCCGTGCTGTATGTCGATAAAGATATGATGTACCACGACCTGTTGCAAGCGTACAGCCGCACCAATCGCGTCGAGAAGGAAACCAAACCGTGGGGCATTATCGTATGCTACCGAAACTTAAAGAAAAAGACTGACGATGCGCTCGCCCTTTTCTCACAGGGGCATCCGGAAGGCGTACTTACCCAGCCGTTTGAATTCTACGCTTCGAAATTCAATCAGTTGGTCACAAAAATCAGAGAGATCGCTCCGACGCCCGCCTCAATCGATATGCTGTACTCGGAGGATGAGCAAAAAGAATTCGTTGTGCTGTTCCGAGAACTCACGCGATATTTGCTCTCCCTCCAAACATTCGTGGAATTTAGATTTGACCGCAGCAGTTTGGATATGTCCGATCAGGAATATCAAGACTACAAGAGCAAATATCTCCTTCTTTATCGAAACCAGCAGACGGGCAAAGAAGTTGTTTCGGTGCTGAACGATGTGGATTTCTGCATCGAACTCATGGAGAGTGACCGAATCAATGTTGCCTATATTATGAACCTTATTCGCAACATCAACTTCAAATCGAAGGAGCTGCGAGATCGGGACATCGCGCATATCATGGACGAATTGAACCGCTCCGACAATATGCATCTTCATAAGAAAATCGATATTCTGCGCGCATTTCTGGACGAAGCGGTACGCGGGTTCGACGGCTCCGAAGATATTGACGTAGAATATAACGACTTTGAAAACAAACGAAAACTTGCCGAGATCGAGGAATTCGCCTCATCCGAAAGCATTGATCCCGAAATGCTGAAAGAGGAAGTTGCCGAATTTGAATTTACGGGCGTTCTCAACCCCGGTGAAATACGGGATCGGATCTCCACCCCGATGCCGTTGCTCAAGAAAAAATCGCTTGTAAACCGCATCGCCGACTTTATTCGCTCGCACGTAGATAAGTATAGCAATTAAAGGAGAAAACAAAAATGAACGATACGATCCAAATCCATCAAAAAGAACTCTGCCAAAAGCTATGGGCAATGGCGAATGCGCTGCGCGGCAACATGGAAGCGTATGAATTCAAGAATTATATCCTCGGTATGATTTTCTATTATTACCTTTCCGATCGCACGGAAAAGTATATGGAAAAGCTGCTGAAAGACGACGGTATCGACTACGAAACCGCGTGGGCAAATGAAGAATACAAGGACGCCGTTGTTGATGAATCCCTCCGCGACCTCGGCTTTGTGATCGAACCGCAGTATCTTTTCCGCAATCTGGTGAAGATGGTAGAGAACCGCGCCTTTGACATCGAGTTTCTGCAAAAGGCAATCAATTCGCTGATGGAATCCACCATCGGCAACGAGAGCCAGCAAGATTTTGAAGGGCTATTTTCCGATATGCAGCTCGATTCCACCAAGCTCGGCCACACCGTCCGTGACCGCAGTACGGTGATGTCTAAAATCATTGCTTCCCTTGATGAGATCAATTTCGGCGTTGAAGATACCAAGATCGACGTCCTCGGAAACGCATACGAATACCTCATCGGCCAGTTCGCCGCTACCGCAGGAAAGAAAGCGGGAGAATTTTACACGCCTGCCGGTCCCGCAGAACTGCTCTGCCGTTTGGCTTGCCTCGGACTGACGGACGTTCGGGCTGCTGCTGATCCGACCTGTGGTTCCGGTTCTCTGCTGCTCCGTTTGAAGAATTATGCGAATGTTCGTCTTTACTACGGGCAGGAACTCACCTCCACGACCTACAACTTGGCGCGCATGAACATGATCCTTCGTGGCATTCCTTATCGCAACTTTGCCATCTATAACGGCGACACACTGGAACACGATTATTTTGAAGATAATACATTCCGCGTTCAGGTCGCCAATCCTCCCTATTCTGCAAATTGGTCTGCGGATAATAAATTTCTCGAAGATGACCGTTTCAGTCAATACGGCAAGCTGGCGCCGAAATCCAAAGCGGATTTCGCGTTCGTACAGCACATGATACATCACATGGACGAAGACGGTAGAGCAGTCGTTTTGTTACCGCATGGCGTCCTGTTCCGCGGTGGTGCGGAAGAAACCATCCGCCGGTATATCATAGAAAATCTGAATGTTCTCGACGCGGTGATCGGTCTGCCTGCCAACCTGTTCTTTGGTACGGGCATTCCGGTATGCGTACTTGTTATGAAAAAAGATCGCGGTGGAAACGCAGATAATATCCTGTTTATCGACGCTTCAAAGGACTATGAGGCAGGCAAAAATCAGAACATTCTGCGTGAATGTGATATCGATAAAATCGTTGAAACATACGAAAAACGCGAGGACGTCGAAAAATATGCCCATGTCGCTCCGATGAGCGAGATCGAGGAAAACGGCTTTAATCTGAATATTCCCCGCTATGTGGATACATTCGAAAAAGAGCCGGAAATCGACCTCAAAGCCGTTGCGGAGGAGATCCGCAGCTTGCAGAAAGAGATCAAGGCGATCGATAAGGAACTCAAACCCTATTTTGACGAATTGGGTCTGGATTTTCCCTTTGACGAGGAGGTGTAATTTTTATGGCAAATGTATCCTCAAGTAATAGTCAAAAGGCTCT
>CANRNZ010000020.1 GCA_947632135.1 uncultured Clostridia bacterium | reverse complement strand
CCCTCACTCCGATTTGCGACGCGTTTACGAAAAATCTCGGCATACGTCAGGCGTCCTTCCCGCTTTTCCTTACGAGCGCCGCGCAGTACCAGCCGTTCTCGCTCTCTTCCCGCTCGACGCCGTATCCCGCTCTTTCAAGAGCGGCGGTTGTTTCCTCCGCCCTCTCGGATATAATCCCCGAAACGATAAGCACCCCGTCTTTCGCAAGATACCTTCCGACGTCGGGCGCCATTCGTATTATCACGTCTGCGACGATATTCGCGGCGATTATATCGTATCCGTTATCGACAATCTCGACGCCGCGCATCAGGTCGGACGTCGCGCACTTTACGTTATCCGCGCCGTTTATTCTCGCGTTTTCACCGGCTATCCTTACCGACACGGGGTCGATATCGCACGCAAAAGCGGACGCCGCGCCGAGCTTTGAGGCGCATATTGCGAGTATCCCGCTTCCGCAGCCGACGTCGAGCATTCGGCACCCCGGCTTTACGTATTTTTCGAGCATTGAGGCGCAAAGTCTTGTCGTCTCGTGCGTCCCCGTGCCGAAGGCCATTCCGGGGTCCATAAGGACGACTATCTCCCCGTCCTTTTTCTCGTATTTTTCCCACACGGGGACTATCACGATTTTGTTTCCCGTCTTTATCGGCTTATAGTACTGCTTCCATGAGTCTGCCCAGTCCTCTTCCTTTACTCCGATAAGCTCCGTCTTTGTGTCGGCGCCGAGAGCGGAGAGTCTGTCGTTTATAAACGAGACCGATTCCGCGGGGCTTTTTTCCGCGGGTATAAAGACCGAGACGGACGAGACGGTTCTGTCCTTTTCGAGAAGCTCTTTGTCTATAAGGTCACCGTACACTCCGTCAAGCTCCCTTTCGACGTCGGAGTAGTCCTCTATCATAAGGGAATTGTTTACCATGCTCATGACAGCGGAAACCTCGTCAAGGCGTTCGCTCGGGCACGTCACCTTTATCTGTATCCATTCGGAGCTTTTTTCGGGGCTTTTTTCGGCACTGTTTTCCATTTCGGATAATACCTCGTCTTCAAGAAGTAGCTTTGTGTTTTGCGTTTTGATAAATCTATGATTCAGTCGGGCTTTTATTCTTTTCCTCTTTTAAAGAGCTTTTTTGCAAAGCGCTCCTTTTTTGCATACTGCTTTTCGCCGCATGCGGACGCAAAATCCGACAGGAGCTTTTTCTGCTCCGCGCTGAGGTTGCGCGGCACCTCTATGTTCACCGTGACGTACAGATTGCCCCTTGTCTTGTAATTCGGGTTCTGTATTCCCCTTTGCCTGAGAGTAAACCTCGTTCCGGTTTGAGTGCCCTCGGGCACGGTGTATTTCTCCTTGCCCTCGAGAGTCGGTATGTCTATCTGCGCGCCGAGCGCCGCGTCGGCAAAGGTTATCGGCACCTCGCAGTATATATCGTATCCGTCGCGCTCGAATATGTCGTCGCGCTTTACGGAGACGGAGATTATAAGGTCTCCCGCAGGCCCGCCGTTTGCGCCGTCGGAGCCCTTGCCGCGAAGGACTATTCTCTGCCCGTTGTCGATTCCCGCGGGAATCGACACGTCGAGCTTCTTTGTCACCCTCTCATATCCGCTGCCGCGGCAGTTTTTGCACGGGTTGTCGACGACCTTTCCCGTTCCGTGGCACGCGTCGCACGTCCTGTTTGACTGCATGACTCCGAACGGGGTTCTCTGCTGAGTGCGGACCTGGCCGCTTCCGCCGCACGTCGGGCACGTTTTCGGCGACGTTCCCTTTGCCGCCCCGCTCCCGCCGCATTCGGCGCATTTCTGTATTTTCTGATACGATATGCTCTTTTTGACTCCGAAAACCGCTTCCTCAAATTCAAGAGAGACTCTGACTCCGATATCGTCCCCTCTCACCGGTCCGTGCCGCTTTGAGGAGCCCGACATTCCGCCGCCGAAAAAGCTTGAAAAAATATCGGAAATGTCAAACCCGAAGTCGCCGAAATCGGCTCCGCCGAAGCCCTGCGCGCCGTCGAACGCGGCGTGACCGAACCTGTCGTATTTCGATTTCTTCTCGGGGTCCGAGAGAACGGCATACGCCTCGTTTACCTCTTTGAATTTCGCCTCGGCGTCCGGATTGTCCGGATTCATGTCGGGGTGATATTTTTTCGCAAGCTTTCTGTAAGCCTTTTTGATTTCGTCCTCGCCGGCTCCCTTCGAGAGCCCGAGCACCTCGTAATAATCTCGTTTGTTATCCGCCATTTATATAATATCTCCGCAAATAACGGCGCGGCGCAGTATTGTTATGTACCGTTCCCCGCGCCGGGTTAATTTGTTTTTGCCTCGCGCTCAACAAAATCGCGAAATTTTCAAAAAATCCGAAAATTTCAAAAAATTTCGAGAATTTCAAAAAATTTCGAGAATTTCAAAAATTCCGTTTATGACGCTGTGCCCGTGTCCGCTTTTGCGGGCACGGGCAAAACTGTATCGTAGATTGTAATAAGTTGTAATAAGTTGTAATAAGCTGTAAATTTTAAGCCGCAAGGCGTCGTTTTACGCGTCGCGCGAAAATCCGTCGGCTCTCTCAGCTGTCGGACTTATCCTCATAGTCCGCGTTGTAATAGGTCCCGTCGGAGGATGCGCCGCTATCGCCCGACGCTCCGGCTCCTGCGCCGAAGTCCGCGCCCGCAGCGCCGCCTGCGGCGCCGCTTTGCTGATAGAGCTTCTCGCTGAGCGCGTAGAACTCTTTCTCAAGAGCTTCGGTATCAGCCTTTATGGCGCTTGTGTCGCCGCCCTTGACGGTCTCCTTCAGTCTGTCGACGGCGCTCTGAACCGCAGCCTTCTCACTGTCGGACACCTTGTCGCCTATCTCGCCGAGAGTCTTTTCGCTTTGGAAAATAATTGTTTCGGCGCGGTTCTTTATTTCCACCGCTTCCTTCTGTTTCTTGTCCTCCTCGGCAAACTTCTCCGCGTCGCGCACAGCTCTGTCGATGTCCTCCTTTGACATGTTGGTCGAGGAGGTTATCGTTATGTGCTGCTCCTTGCCTGTGCCGAGGTCCTTTGCGGAGACGTTTACGATGCCGTTCGCGTCGATGTCAAACGTCACCTCTATCTGAGGCACTCCGCGAGGAGCCGCGGGGATACCGTCGAGGATAAAGCGTCCGAGAGTGGTGTTGCCCGCCGCCATGTCGCGCTCGCCCTGGAGAACGTGAATCTCAACGGACGTCTGTCCGTCTGCGGCGGTTGAATATACCTGACTTTTCTTTACAGGGATTGTGGTGTTTCTGTCGATTATGCGGTTGAACACTCCGCCGAGAGTTTCGATTCCGAGCGACAGAGGAGTGACGTCAAGAAGGAGAAGATCTTTCACGTCGCCGCCGAGAACGCCGCCCTGAATTGCCGCGCCTATCGCGACGCATTCGTCGGGGTTGATGCCCTTGAAGGGCTCCTTGCCCGTAAACTTCTTGACCGCCTCCTGAACGGCGGGGATTCTCGTTGAACCGCCGACAAGGAGAACCTTGTTTATCTGGGATGTGCTGAGCCCCGCGTCGCGGAGAACCTGATTCATCGGCTCGACCGTCTTCTGTACGAGGTCCGCCGTCAGCTCGTCGAATTTCGCTCTTGTGAGCGTCGCGTCAAAGTGCTTCGGGCCTGTTGCGTCGGCTGTTATGAAGGGGAGATTGATGTTTGTGGACGTCATGCCCGACAGCTCGATCTTCGCCTTCTCCGCCGCCTCTTTCAGTCTCTGGAGCGCCATTTTGTCCTGACGCAGGTCTATATTGTTCTCGGCTTTGAACGTGTCGGCTATCCAGTCGATGATTCTCTTGTCGAAGTCGTCTCCGCCGAGTCTGTTGTTTCCTGCCGTTGCAAGAACCTCAAACACTCCGTCGGATATTTCGAGAAGGGAGACGTCGAACGTTCCGCCGCCGAGGTCGTATATCATTATTTTCTGCTCGCTCTCTTTGTCCATGCCGTATGCGAGCGCCGCCGCCGTCGGCTCGTTTATGATTCTCATTACCTCAAGTCCCGCGATCTTGCCCGCGTCCTTTGTCGCCTGGCGCTGCGCGTCGGAGAAGTATGCGGGTACGGTGATGACGGCCTGGGAAACCTTTGTGCCGAGGTATGCCTCCGCGTCAGCCTTCAACTTTTGAAGTATCATCGCGGAAATTTCCTGCGGTGTGTAGCTCTTGTTGTCGATTGTAACGGTGTGGGAGGTTCCCATTTCGCGCTTTATGCTCATTACCGTTCTGTCGGGGTTTGTTATGCCCTGTCTTTTTGCGACCTGTCCGACCATTCTCTCGCCGCTCTTTGAAAAGGCGACGACGGACGGAGTCGTTCTCGCTCCTTCGGGATTCGGTATTACAGTGGGCTCGCCGCCCTCGTACACCGCGACGCATGAGTTTGTCGTTCCGAGATCTATTCCTATGATTTTAGCCATGATTTTTTCCTCCGTATTTACGTATTCTTTATTTATGTTAATGTGATTTTTGAAGCGTGTTTATTTGATTTTTTCGGTACTTTCGGTACTTTCTTTTTTTCTTTTTTCTTTTTTCAGTTTGCGACCTTTACCATCGCGTGTCTTATTATCTTGTCCCCGATTTTGTATCCCTTTCGGAACACCTCGACAATTTCCGACTCGCCCTTTTCCTCGTTTTCCTCGTGCATTATCGCGTTGTGAAGGTCGGGGTTGAAGGTCTCGCCCACCTCGCCGTAGCTCTCCACCTTGAGCTTTGAGAGAACGTCGGGAACGGTTTTAAGAATCATCGCGAGCCCCTCGGCGACCTTGTCGCCCTCGGTGTATTCGGACGCTCTCTCAAGGTTGTCAAAGAGGGAGAGCAGCTCCTTTACGCTGTCGGAAACGGCGTCGGAATATATTCCGTCCTTTTCCTTTCGGCTGCGCTCTCTGAAATTCCGATACTCGGCCATGAGCCTTAAATACTTGTCGTCAAGCTCCGCGTTCTGCTTTTTCAGCTCCTCGACTTCCTTTTCGAGAGAGGCAAGCTTTGATTTGAGCTTTTTGTCGCCCTTGTCCTTGCGGTGAGATTTTTCCTCGTCGTCTTTTTCTTCTTTTTCTTCTTTTTCTTCTTTTTCTTCTTCCGCCTTTTCGCGCTCAGCGCTGTTTTCGGCTTCGTTTTTCAGAGCATCGCCCGCGGTGTTTTCGGCGCTTTCTGTGTTTTCGATATTCTCGGGATTTTCGGGATTTTCGGGATTTTCGATATTTTCGATATTTTCGATATTTTCACTCATTAAAATTTCCAGCCTTTATAAAAATATTCGGTTTTTTATATTTTATATTCTTTTATATTCTTAAAATCGGCGGCTTGCGAAGGCTACGAGCCGCTTGGCACGTCGGTTTTGTCCTTTCCCGCGTCGCTATTGTCGCTCACATCAGGTTTCCCCTGCGCCTTCTTACCCTCGGGAAGAAGCGCGCTCTGCCCGATTATCTCGGAGATTCCGACTGTGAGCTGATTTATCATCGCGATGACCTTCGAGTAGTCCATTCTTGTCGGGCCGATTATTCCTATCGCGCCGACAGTTTTTCCGCCCTGCACTATGGGCTTGAATATCAGCGTCGAATTGTCCATAGTCTTTACGACGTTCTCGCTGCCTATGAACACCTTGACTCCGCCGGACCCTGCGTCCTCGCTCTCGTCGGATATGACGTCGAGCAAATCGTCCTTGTCCTCAAAGAGGGTCAGCATATCCTGAAGCCTGTCGACGTCGTAAAACTCGGGATAGGACAGGAGCCTGTTTACTCCGTCAAACATAAGCTCGCCGCCGCTGTCCGCGCTCATCTCCTCGTAGATGCTCTTTACGACGGGGGATACGAGAAATTCGCCCTCTCCCATCTCCCTTTCCATCTGCATTATGACGTTTAGGGTTATGTCCTTGCCCATGACGCCCGTGAGATAGCGGTTCAAAAGCTCCGAGAGCTTTTCGGCGTCCTTTTGGGAAACCGCTCTGTCAAGGCGCAAGTTCTTTGTTTTAACTGTGCCCGACGAGGAGACCATGACAATCACAAGGTCATAGTCGTCGACCGATACGATGCTGAATTTTTTGACGGTGAAGCCGTGCCTTTTCGGCTTTACGGCAAGGGCGGTGTAATTTGTCATCGAAGAGGCGAGCTGCATTGCGGTGTTCAGAATGTTGTCAAGCTCCGACTGCTTTCTGGCAAGGGAGCTTTTCAAATCGACTATCTCCTTTGAGGTGAGGTCGTACCCCTCGATGAGGGAGTCGACGTAGAACCTGTAGCCCGCCTCGGAGGGAATTCTGCCCGCCGAGGTGTGCGGCTGCTCAAGATAGCCCATTTCCTCAAGCTCCGCCATTTCGTTTCTGATTGTCGCGGAGGAATAGTTTATGTTCTTATTCTTCATTATATACTTACTGCCGACCGGCTCGCCGAGCTCTATATGAGCCTCGATTATAGCCTTCAGAATCATTTTCTTTCTGTTCGACAGTTCTCCCGATGGGTCTCTCAGCGTCCTCACCCCTTTCGATGAGTATATTGAATTTCTCCGATTGTCTTTTAGCACTTTGAAAGTAAGAGTGCTAATTTTTACGTTTACAATTTACCACCCTATAAGGGATTTGTCAAGGTTTAACTCAAATATTTTTGTGAACATTTTGTAAACATGGGGTGAGAGTGCTAAAAAAACAATCAGACATTTATACGGTATTGATTTTACGGGCAAATGCTGATATACTATGACTTGAAGGGCGCCTCGACGCGGTTATCTTCGGAATTATTATAAATTATTATATCGGGATTATTATATTTTCGATTTTTGTGATTTAAAGTTTAAAGTATAAAGTTTAAAAAAGTATAAAAGTTTAAAGCGGGAGACTCCATTAAAAATGAGGATAGTTTTAAAAGTGGGCACGTCCACACTGGCGTACACAACGGGACATTTAAATATCAGATTTATGGAAAAGCTGTGCCGGGTGCTCAGCGATATAAAAAATTCGGGACACGAGGTCATTCTTGTGTCCTCGGGCGCAGTCGGAATGGGAATGGGCAAGCTGTGTCTTGACAAAAAGCCCGAGGAGCTCGCGCTGAAGCAGGCGGCGGCGGCTGTCGGGCAGTGCGAGCTGATGTATACATACGACAAAATGTTTTCCGAATACAATCACACCGTCGCGCAGATACTGCTCGAAGCGGACGACATAAAAAACGGCGCAAGGAAGGAGAACTTTATATCCACGCTTGAAAAGCTGATGGAGCTGAAGGTTCTGCCGATAGTTAACGAGAACGACACGGTCGCGACCGAGGAGCTGAAAATAGGGGACAACGACACGCTTGCGGCGGTCGTGGCGGTCAGCGCGGGAGCAGACCTGCTTGTTCTGCTTACGGATATTGACGGGCTGTACACAGCCGACCCGAGAATCGACCCCGAGGCGAAGTTTATCGAGAGGGTAGATAAAATAACGCCCGAGATACTGGCGCTCGGGGGAAAAGAGGGGACGAAGGTCGGCACGGGCGGTATGGCGACGAAGCTCAGCGCGGCGAAGATAGCGGCGGCGGGCGGGTGCGGCACCGTGATAGCGAACGGGCGGGATCCCGAGGTAATATACGACATACTTGACGGAAAGACTGTCGGAACAAGGTTTGTCGGGAAGGGCGAACAGCACTGACCAATTACGAAAGTTTTCGTCCGCCTTTTTCAAAAGGCGGCAGGGTTCGGGGCGGCGCCCCGAAGATTGGCGTTTCTTTTGAAGCTTTTCTTTGCGCCGATTGCGTCAAAGAAAAGCGTCATACAAATTAGTTTCTGAAAATGTTTTTATTTGAAATTTGAAAGCTTTTTCAAACCCCTCCGTCGGCGGAGCCGACACCTCCCCTTTCAGGGGAGGCTCTTGAAGTTTCTGCCACGCGATTTTCCTTTGCGCTAACCGACAGACGCTTTTTCTTGACTCAGAAGCGCAAGAAAAAGCTTTGCAAAAAGAACGCGTAAAACGGGGGCTCTGCCCCTCGACCCCGCAAGCTTTTGAAAAAGCTTGACCAAAACTTTTGTGTTGGGTCTGTGCGAACATTGTGCGAAAACTTTTGTGTTGGGTGAGTGCTAATCTAATAATTAATCCGAAAGGTAACAATATGACTACTCTTGAAATAATGAAAAAAGTTAAATCGGCGTCGCTCTCCCTCGCCGACGCGGACAGCAGTACCAAAAACGCCGTCCTCGAAAATATGGCTCGGTCAATCCTTGATTCCGCAGACGAAATCTTAAACGCTAACTCAGAGGATCTCGCCGCCGCGCGCGGAAATATTTCCGACGTGATGCTCGACAGGCTTATGCTGAACCGCGACAGGCTCCTCTCTATGGCAAAGGGCATTCGAGACGTCGCCTCCCTCGACGACCCCGTGGGCAAAACTCTCTCCGTTACAGAAAGACACGACGGGCTGAAAATAAGAAAAGTATCCTCCCCGATGGGCGTTATCGCGATAATTTACGAAAGCCGTCCGAACGTCACCTCCGACGCCGCCGCTCTCGCAATCAAAAGCTCTAACGCCGCGCTTCTCAGATGCGGAAAGGAAGCGCACCGCAGCGCCGCCGCAATCGTCGGCGCCATTCGCTCGGCTCTTATGAAATCGGGCGTCGACAAGGACTGCGTTATGCTCGTTGAGGACACCTCCCGCGAGAGCGCGCTGGAGATGATGCGCGCAAACGGGTACATCGACCTTCTGATTCCCCGCGGCGGGCGCGGTCTTATAAAAAGCTGCGTCGAAAACGCCACCGTCCCCTGTATCGAGACGGGGACCGGTATATGCCACATATATGTCGACGCCGACGCCGACTGCGACATGGCTTTAAACATTGTCGACAACGCGAAAACGAGCCGCCCCTCGGTGTGCAACGCGGCGGAGGTCTGCCTTATCCACCGGGACGCTGCGGCGCGCTTTATACCGATGCTCGAAAAGAGGCTTGTCACGGACAGAAAAGCGGCGGGGCTTGAGCCCGTTGAGCTCAGAATGACCCCCGACGCGCTCGCCTTTTCAAGCTGCGGAGTTCCCTCGTCCGAGGCGGATTTTGACACGGAGTTTCTCGACTACATAATGGCTGTAAAGACAGTATCCTCGGCAGACGAGGCGATAGAGCACATAAGAGCCCATTCGACAGGCCACAGCGACGCCGTCGTTACGGAAAACGAGGATGTCAAGAGGCTTTTCACAAGCAGAGTCGACAGCGCGGCTGTCTATGTGAACGCCTCGACCCGTTTCACCGACGGCGGAGAATTCGGGCTCGGCTGCGAGATGGGTATATCGACCCAAAAGCTCCACGCGAGAGGCCCGATGGGGCTCGCGGAGCTGACGACATACAAATATATTATAGAGGGGCGCGGAAACGTCCGCTGAAAAAGGAAATAATATAAAAGATATGAAAGATACAAAAGATATGAACGATACGAAAGATACGAATGATACGAATGATATGAACGATACGAAAGATATGAATAATGTGAAAGATACGAAAAACTCTAAAAAATTCAGAGTCGGCACGATAGGCGCGGGAAACATGGGCGGCGCTCTGCTCTCCGCCGCGGTGCGCTCGGTCGGAAAGGAAAACGCCGCGCTGTACGACATCGACGAGGAGCGTCAAAATGCCGCCGCGAAAAGCACGGGCGCGTCGGCGGTCGACCTTGACACTCTGCTTTCGGAGTGTCGGTGCATATTCCTCGCGGTAAAGCCCGCCGTTCTCGGGAAGCTCCTTTCCGAGATAAAAGACAAAATACCGCCCGAGACTCTTCTCGTGTCGATGGCGGCGGGAGTCTCTCTGAGCGATATTATCGGCGCGTCGTCTCACGATAAAGTAATACGCATTATGCCGAACACCCCCGTGTCCGTCGGCGAGGGCATGATCCTTTACTGCCCGGCGCGCGGCGCCTCGGAGAGCGACGTCGACGAGTTTCTTGAGATTGTAAAATACGCCGGTAAAACAGACAGGATAGACGAGGGGCTTATCGACGCCGCCGCCGCGCTTTCCGGCTGCGCTCCGGCTTTTGTGTACATGTTTTGCGAGGCGCTCGCGGACGGCGCCGTCGCCTGCGGACTGCCGCGCGACAGGGCTTTGAGATATGCCTGCCAAACGGTGCTCGGCGCCGCCGCGCTCGCCGAGAAGAGCAAAAAGCACCCCGGAGCTCTGAAGGACGAGGTCTGCTCTCCGGGCGGAACGACGATTGAGGGAGTGCGCGCTCTTGAAAAGTCGGCGTTCAGAAGCGCCGCCGCAGAGGCGGTCATCGCGGCGTACGAAAAGACCGCGAGACTGAAAAAATAAAAATAAAAAGCGAAAAGGAGCTGACCTTGTGAAAAGAGGAGAAAAACGCCGTCTTTTGCCGCTTGCGGCAGTACTTTGCGCCGTTACAATATTTCTCGGCTCGTGCTCCTATATCGACAGCGCGGCAAAAAAGCTCGGTCTTGCCCCGAATGAGAGTAACACGGAAAGCGCGGGCGGCGCGAACGAGGCGGGAGAAACGGACGAAGAATATCCGCCGCTGTACGACGACGAGAGCATGTACGAGTTGTACCCTCTGAGAGGACTCCTCAGCGATACGGAGAAAAAATATTACGACAGGTTTGTAAGAGAGCTTTCGGATTTCGCGTCCGAGGTGAAATTTTCAAACGCCGACGAGGACGGCGTCGTAAAGGCGTATAAATCGGCGGTAAACGACCACCCCGAGCTTTTTTGGCTGAGCGAAAACTACTCGTACACAAAATCGAGCGGACTCGGGAATGTCTCGATTGAGTTCAGGCCTAAAATATTTCTGTCGTTTGACGAGATAAAAGAGATGAAGGCAAAGCTTGAGGCGGCGCTCGACGAGCTGCTGCAAAAGAGTGAGCCGCCCGCGGGGCTCGCGGACGACACGGGCGACGCTGACAAGTTTGAAAAGGCGCTCGCCATTCACGACAGAATCGCCGACATCGCCTCGTACGACGACGCCGTTTACGACGATATAAAAGAGGGAAAGGACGCGGAAAGATTTTATCCGCAGGCCTGCGCTTACGGCTGTCTTGTCGACGGGCTCTGCGTTTGCACCGGATACTCGGCGGCATACCAGCTTGCGCTTCAGCGCGAGGGCATACCGGCGGGGAGACTTAAAAGTGACGAGCACGAATGGAACTACCTGATGCTCGGCGGGGAGTACTACTACGCGGATTTGACGTGGGACGATGACGACGACGGTGCGGCGGAGCATTATTACTTTCTTATAACCTCCGAGGACATGCTGTCGGAGGACGACCACACCCCATCCGAGGGAGAATTGTTCATACCCGAGGCCGACGCGACGGAATACAACTATTACATCAAAATGGGGTACTACGTCGAGAGCTTTGACATTGAGGAAATTACGAAAATGCTTGAGCGGCAGTACGCGAGCGGAACAATGGAGCTGCGATTTGCGACTCACGACGTGTATGAGGCGGCAAAGCGGCGTCTTATTGACGGCGAGGAGATATTCGGCATAGTGTTTTCTGACGGAGAGAGGTTTCCGCAGCAATGTTCGTACTATGAGGATGAGGACAATTTGCTGCTCACAATTTATTCGTGACGAAGATGGTCATGTTCGCACTCACCCAACACAAAAGTTTTGCTCAAGCTTTTTCAAAAGCTTGCGGGGTCGAGGGGCAGAGCCCTCGTCGCGCTCCGCAGAGCGCGAAAGCTCCGATACGCGTTCTTTTTGCAAAGCTTTTTCCTCGGCTTCTGAGTCAAGAAAAAGCGTCTGTCGGTTTGCTCAAAATAAAGGGGCGAGGCGCAAAACAGGCAGTTTGCAAAAAAAATCTAACAGAAACTAACTTTTCTGACGCTTTTCTTTGACGCAATCGGCGCAAAGAAAAGCTTCAAAAGAAACGCCAATCTTCGGGGCGCCGCCCCGAACCCCGCCGCCTTTTGAAAAAGGCGGGCGAAAACTTTTCATGTTGGGTCTGTGCCTCGCGATAAAGTGCGCGCGAAAACTTTCGTAGTGTGTCCTCGCCTCTCGATATTGTCTTAAACTCATTTAAAGTACACTGTTTAAAATCATATTGTAAAATCTCTTTTACCGTAAATTTGTATATTTCTGAATTTATAGGGAGGAATTATTATGAGACTGCTTCTCGCAGAGGACGAAATAGAACTCTCTAACGCTCTGTGCGCCATTTTTAAACACAATAATTATTCGGTAGATGCGGTCTATAACGGTAAGGACGCGCTCGACTTCGGCCTGAGCGGAAATTACGACGGCATGATTCTCGACGTCATGATGCCCTCGATAGACGGCATTACAGTCCTTAAAAAACTCCGCAGCGAGGGAATTTCTACCCCCGTCCTTATCCTTACCGCAAAAAGCGAGCTCGAGGAAAAGGTGGAGGGGCTTGACGCCGGCGCCGACGATTACCTGTCAAAGCCGTTTCATATGAGCGAGCTGCTCGCGCGTATCCGCGCCATGACAAGAAGAAAAACAGACTTCGCGCCGGGCGTGCTGACGTTCGGCAATATCTCCCTTGACCGCGCAGCGTACAACCTTGTGTGCGGCGAAAACACGCTGAGGCTCGGCAATAAGGAATTTCAAATGATGGAGATGCTTCTTTCCAGCCCCGGGCGGCTCATATCGACCGAGCAGTTCATGGAAAAAATATGGGGCTTCGATTCCGAGGCGGAGATAAACGTCGTATGGGTCTATATTTCATATCTGAGGAAAAAGCTCTCCCAGATAGGCTCAAACGTCCAGATAAAGGCGTCGAGGGGCGTCGGGTACACCCTCACCGAATGCTGAGATAAAATTTGCGTTAATGCAAGTTAAAATAAATAATTAAAATAAAGTGATAAAAAAACTGAGAATTAAAATAACTCTGCTTTCCGTTTTGACTCTTGCCGCCGTGCTGATTTTGATAAACATAGCGCACAGCGCCGTGACAGGCGTCAGCTTCAGAGCGACCGCAGACAAAACCCTGCTGTTTATAGCGCGGCGGGGCGAGGGCTTTGTTATAGAAAAGAGCGACCCGCTGACATCCCCCGAAAGCGGGGACGACGGCGCGCCCGAAAAGGACAAGAGCGAAAAGGACAAGGGCGCCGCCTCGGACGACGACACGAGCGGGGACTTTGCCTCCGATTTCGGATACGGCGCGAAAATCACCGCCGAGACTGCGTACGAAACGAGATACTTTTCGGTGCTCTTCGATAAAAACGGAAACGTAAAGAGGACAGACCTTTCGCACATAGCCGAGGTCACTGAGTCCGACGCCGTAAGCGCCGCGCGAAACGTGATAAGCAAAAACGACGGCTCGGGCACGATGTTTTATTACAGATACCTTGTGAGCGAAAACGAGGACGGCTCCACGGAGGTTTTCTTTCTGAACTGCACGGCGAATCTGCGCTCCATGTTCTTCTCGCGCTTTACGGTGGCGGCAATCTCGGCGGCGGTTCTCATAGTCATGTTTTTCGTTGTCTGGTTGGGCTCAAAGAAAATAGTCGTGCCTTTTATTGAAAATCTGAACACGCAAAAGCAGTTTATAACAAACGCGGGGCACGAAATAAAAACGCCTATCGCCATTATCGCGGCAAACACCGAGGTGCTCAAAATGACCGAGGGTGAAAACGAGTGGCTGAGCAGTATTGAGAATCAGACGGCGCGCCTTTCAAAGCTTGTGTCGAGGCTTGTGAGTCTCTCAAAGGCGGACGAAAAGGGCGGGGAAACTCTGATTTTTGAAAAGTTTTCCCTGAGCGACGCTCTGTATGACACCGCGGGAGCGTTTTCCGCGCCCGCCTCTCAAAGGGGTGTTAAACTAAAGGTCGATATAGAGCCCGACGTCTTTATAAACGGCGACGAGAGAACGGTGCGCCAGCTTTGTGAAATCCTTCTTGACAACGCCGTAAAATACTGCGCGGAAAACGGCGTGATTGACGTCTCTCTGAAATCCAAGCTGAAATCGGTACACCTTGACGTAACGAACAACTGCATTCCCCCCGACAAGAAAAAGCTTGACCGACTTTTTGACAGATTCTACCGCGCCGACGACTCGCGAGCGCGCAATACGGGAGGCTACGGAATAGGTCTTTCAATCGCGAAAGCCATCGCGGACAAGCACAAAGCGAAAATTTCAGTCTCCGCAAAGGACGACTCCATAACCTTCAGCGTAGTTTTCTGATTTTTCGGATTTTTACATTTTCTCACATATATTCATTTATTTCTTTATTTCGCTTACATTTACGCAGCAATTATAAATCATCGGAGGATTTTCGCCTCCAACGCTTAAAACCGTCCCCGCCGCTTTCCGGCGGGGACGGTTCTCTAAGGTGAGGAGAGCCGAACCGCTTTAAGGTTCGCCTCTTCTCACCTTAAGCTATAAGGTCACAGACAACGTCGTGAAGAGTTATCGGCGAGACAAGACCGTTTGTTATCTTATCAAATATTTCAATCGCCGTCTCTTTTTGAGAGGTTATGTCGTAAGCGGTGGATTGACAGACCTTTTCTCCGTCTATGTACTCCGCAACATGAACCGAATAAGCGGGACGCATATCGACTGTTTCTTTATAAAGCCTGTAAATTAAAAAACAACTGTCTTTTAACTTCCGCCTCTCCTCTTTCACTGTTACGCTGTAATTTTTCGTTTCGGTTTTTAAAATCATGGCAAGTACTCCTTTCATGTATTTGTTATTTTATCCCGTTTTTATTTCAAAATTTAAACGGGAAATTATGTCAAAAACGAGAAGAGAAAATATAACCGCGGCTTTTACTCCTTTTCGCTTTTTACTTTTTTGCTTATATGAACGAGTTTTAATCAGCTTTGTTTTTGTCCGTCATATATGTAATGTGCCGCAAATTAAAAAATATCGGATTCTCGAAATGTTTTATAAAAACATTCTCTAAACTTTCTGCAAACTTTTTTCGTCATAAATATTTTATACGAGAGTTCAACAAAAATGATCCCCTTATCGCGAATCCTCGAATTATTCCATCGAGTATATGCTTTAAGGGGATCTATATTTATAATTTCAAAAATTGCTTGGCACTGCCCAAATTAACAACTTTGTCGAAATATTTATTTGCTGTCGGTTATACTTAAAATATACGAGAAATTAAAATAATTTAATGGCAGTTAACCCTGTATGAATTTAATAATGTTTTTACTATGTAATCGCATCTGGAGCAAGACTTAACCATATATTGTTTTTCTACACATCTGGGTGCAGTAGAATATACATTATGTGTAATCTCAATTACTGTTGATTCAGTGATTTTATGACCGAATATACTGCAAAGCAGTCCGACAGGAGCGACATGTTCGGAATTGTCCACACCCGCTACGAAGTCGGCAATTTCTTTCATTTCCTCATATGTTAAATCATTTCCCTCAACGGTAATCTCCGTTTCACCGTAATAAAATATATTTTCATTTCCCGATGTTGCACTTGCAATCACCGCAACGGAAAACATAAGGCACACAGCCATGACGAAAGATATTACTTTTTTCATACGCTATTTTTCCTCCAAATTTTTAATAAAGTTCTCCAAACTTTCATAGTTATTAGCGACAATAGTATAAGTATTTTCTTTATAGACTATATCTGCTTGATATAAATCCTCATACTTACATAAATATACATCAAGTCCTTCTATTGACAAAGTTTCTTGTTCAAGCGCAGGATAAACATACGAAAGCTTGACAGTGTATTTTATTATTTCATTTTGTATATTCAATTCGCAAAATATTTGTGTATATTCATTAAAATCCGTAACAATAATATTGTCCGTGTAGTTATTGTCATCAATCTGAGACGGCCAAAGCAAATTTTTGAAACCTTCATTTTTTATCATCTCATCATAATTTGAATATCTTCTGTTATCATTGGAAACAACAATTGAAGAATTTTCATCACTATACCATACTTTTTTATTAAGGTCTTTAAAAACTTGATTTGTCATATCCAAAACATTATATCCCATGGCATATGCGATAATTGTCGCGGATATAAGCAGCGATATTATTACTGCGACGGGTATATACCATTTTATACGAGACTTTTTCCTTTTTATCTGTTTGGCGGTGACTTCGTTATTTCGCGCCTCGCTTAATATTTTTTCGACCAATGCGTCCGCTTTACGATTCAGCTCAATCGTATCAAGTCCTTTAAGTCTCAGAATTTCGTCTACCGCCTCATCTATCAAATCAAAATCCTTTCCGTCATCTCCTTTTGATTGTTCCGCCCTCAGAACGGATTCGACCGCGTCCGACAATTCCTGTTCGTTTGCGGGCTGATATTGCGCAAGCTTTTCTTCTAATTTTGATTTCACAAATGGAACCTCCGTCAAACTCTATATCATAACTATCACCTCATATATGTAATGACAGCGATTTATCGAATTATCGGCTTTTTAATAAAATTATTTGAAAATTTTTTCTATCTCTTTCTTAACGGCAACTTCTATCTTTTTCAGCCGCAAATACAGTGACGCATACGGTATACCTAAAATTTCCGACGTCTCTTGTATTGTCCTTTTCTCAATATACCTCATTTTAAATATTTCCTTATATTCATCGGGGAGAGAGCTGATTATTTTATCCATGTACTCGTCCTCGGCGGAGTCGTCCTTAAAATATTCATCGTAATACTTTGCGCCGTTAAGCTTCCCCTCCTTAATGCTTTCGTCCAGCGAGTCGATATGTGAATAATACCGAGCATATCGCGATAAGCTGTGCTTTATGCAGTTATCAGCCACTCTGTACAGCCACGCACGTATATTGTAGTCCACATCAAGCGTATCCCATCTTTCAAACAAAATTCGCATAACATCGTTTACCGCTTCATCTGTCAGGTACTCGTTATAATTAAGGTTATAATAGCAGTATTTATATATTTGTTTGGTATATTTTCGCACGATTTCTTCGTATTTTGTGAGATCAGTCATACTTCACTCCTAATGTACACCGTATATATCATATGTTTAATTTTTTATATACTGAAAATATACAAATAATGGTACGTTTTTTTGAACTTTCGGCTTGAATTTGTCGTATTATGTCGAAATTTGTACTTGTGAATAAATAATATACCTTGGATTTTGTTAATTCAATAGTTTGGGATAATACACACAAAATGGGATAAATGAAAGAAAATTCGGGATAATTGACAGGTAAGGCGACGAAAAAAGCGTACACGGCGATAATTTACGCAGTATACGCTCTTTTTTGTAAATACTGTTTTATAACGGAAGTATCACCTGTACGCAAAACATTTCATTTTGCTCGCTGTACTCGACAAATCCTCCGTATTTTTGCGCGATTGACTTTATAATTTTGTTTCCGTAACCGTGACCGATACCTTTCTTTGTTGTCAGAAGCTGCCCGTTATTTTCAAGTACGGGACCGGCGACCGTATTTTTACATACGATTATACGGTTGTTGTTCTTTCTAAAGAAGTACAGCTCTATCAGTTTTTCTCTGTCATCACCGATTTTACCCACAGCCTCCGACGCATTGTCGAGCATGTTGCCGATAAGACTTACAATATCCGCATCCGAAACGCCTCCGATAACATCGGCGCTGCCCGATATTTTTACACCGATATTACTGTTTTGACTGAACTTTGAGCTTATCAGATAATCAACCACAGTGTTCCCCGTATGGACCAATCTGCCTATATCGTCTATTTGTGAGTATATTTCGTCAATATACTTCTCGCAGGAGAGAGCGTCCCCGCTTTTCAGATTTCCTTTTATAACGGTCAGATGATTTTTAAGGTCGTGCCGAACCTCGTTGAGGCTTTCCCAAACTCTGTTTGATTCATCAAGAATTCTTTTGTCGGACTCTATTTTCTCTTCGATAAATCCATATTCGTATTTTCTTTTCTGAGCCTCCAAAAGCTTATGAATAAAAATGAACACAATGAAAACCGAGACTGTTAGTACACTCATTATTATCATAACCGGCAGCGTCAGCCTGCCGTCCGCATCGTACAGAGCGACAATCATCAGCGCGCCGAGGCCGAAAAACATCATAAGCATATAAGCCGAAAAGAGCAAAATATTCTTTGTGTCCGTATCTTCGTTCTTATTAAAGAAATACAGAAATATTTTATAAATCGCATATTCGGTAAGCTTGCAAATCACAAGATAAATAATCCGCGAAGGAGAATCCGTGCCTTGGAACGCCTTTGCTTTGTCCCCGACAATAGATGTAATCAGCATATAGACAATGCTGCCGACGAACATAATTGCCACCATATAACTTGCCGTGGCAATTACCGCTCTGAATATTTTTCCGTCACTGATCAGCAGCGCATACAGCAATGCCAGTCCGAGATGGGCAAGAATTACCGCAACATTAAATCCGGGTAAAAGGTAATCGGCTCTCAGTTCAAAAACCAAATACAAAATAGGTAGAAATAAAAATTTCAGATTTTTCTTCAGATAAAATTTCGTATTGAGAAAATTCGGTATGTACCAAAGCAAAAAGAAAGTATCCGCTGCCGTTGCCAATACCTCCGCAATCGAATATATCATATATCAAATCTCCTAATGGTAAAGGCAGCATACGCTTTTCTGAAAGACGCAAGCCTTCGCTGTGAAATCGGAATCACCTCACTGTAGGCTCCGACGGTAATCTCATTGTTTCTGACCGACTGTATATGGTCCATATTGACTATATAAGCGGCGTGAACTCTGAAAAAGTCATATTTTGTCCAACTTTTCTCCACGCTTGTGAGTGTTCCGCGGCATGTTATCCTGTCTCCCCCGTTCGTTATTACCGTGTAATAATTTCCTGCGGATGTTATGTATAAAATATCATTTACGGGAACGGAGATATGCCCGTTTACAGAATCAATTTCCGTTCTCACATTTTTTTGAGATACTCTTTCATCTATTCTCTTTAGTATTCCGGGAAGCTCCTGCAAAATTTTCGTTTTGCGCAGATACGCAAACGGAGAAAATTCAAACACCTCAAAAACATAGTGGTCGTGCCCGGACACAAAAACTATCATGACGTCGGGATTCTTTGCCGACACACGTCTTGCCAAATCAAAGCCGCTTAGCCCCGGCATATCTATGTCTAAAAACAGCAAATCAATTTCAGAATCTTTCAAATGCTCCAGCACGTCCGACGAGGTATTAAACGCGCCGCTCAGAGTATATTTCAAATCCTTGGAAAAGCACTTTTTGCACATAAAATCAAGCTGACTGATAAACACCCTCATAAACTCAACGCTGTCATCACAAACACAAATATTCAACATATATTTTTATTTCTCCGATATAGCTAAGACAAAATGTTCCCCTTTAAAAAGCGGGATAAAACCTTTGTATAGGCGATACAATCAGGGTACGGCGCTCCGCAATCGAGTATGGAGCAACCCTTGTTGAAATTACAGTTTCAGTTTATCATAAAACACATCTTCTGTCAATTTATATAAAGGACACAGAGGCGCGTCCGCCGCGGTGACATTAAGGTCAGAAGAGTCGAACCGCACCGCCTCACATTAAACAAAATCGGGATGCTGCGCATCCCGATTTTGTTTATCACTTTTTCAAATTATCAGGTTCAACAGGCTGATAATTGTTCCATAAAGACGCTGTTTCCGCACCGACCGATGCCGCCAACTCGGCAAGCTTTGCTATAATTTTCTCAACCATTTTTATTCTCCTTTATAATTTTATTTTTTATTGCATTGCTGCAACTTGGAAACAAATTTATAATATCCGCACAGAGGGTATAAAAAACGGCATTGCCGAGTTTAATGTTTTTTGACATCATATATATCCCTATGCCGCAAAAAACACTGTATATACACAAACTTATAATTTTATATTTTACAGCGTCTTTCGGAGAAATTTTCTTATTCGGGTGTCTCACGGGGGCCATAAGGGCAAGCAAAATTATGCCGCAAATGAAAAGAGACAGGTATGCCGTCATATTTACATTAACATATGATGACATCAGAATAACAATCAAATATACGCTTAACGTAACTACTGTACACACCGCGTAGCTGTTTGCGTGATATCCGCCCGAATAACTTCTCAATAAAATGTATACAGCCAAAAAAGCAAGCGTCTCCGCCGTCTTTCCTAAAACCGCCCCAATCAGTAAAACAAGAGATGTGCTGAACAAAAAAGATATGAGCAGCTGAAAACCGTATACATAGATATCTATGTTTTCGGCAGTTATAACTCCATGATTTAATAACCTGTTTGCAAGACGTGACGAGAGCTTATATAGCATTTTTTATATCTCGATTCAATTACTGTCATTTCTTGTATTTATAATAGCATTGTTTCGCGCCTAAATCAACAGTTTGGGATAATGCACATAAAATGGGATAAACGAGGTAACTATTATCGTTTATCCCTAAGGTGAGGAAAACAACAGAAATATATGCCGCTATGCGCTTTTGTCCCGGTAAATTACAATACTCGTATTCCCGATATCCCGCGCAGAAACAGATTTATCATGGTAAGTATATAAAACGGAGCTTACCGCACCCGAATTATCTTCATATACGATAAGTTTTTTTACATAGAATTCCGGCAGCATACTTCCTATGATATCAAAAACCCGAGAATACCACAGCTCTATGCTCTTTTCATAATCATAACTTTCAATGTTTTCTATCCATTCGCCAAGCTTAACTTTCTGCGCGAGCGAATTTTGTTTGTTGTAAAGCAAGCTGTTATACAAATGAGCATAGTAAGAAATTTGACAGCACATATTGTTTATCCTTTTTCAACAAGGGGCTTTGCCCCGTCGGTCAGATGAAATTCCGATACAACATAATATACGTTATGTTGTAAAATCTATAATTTTAAATAATTATAACATATTAAAAAGTACATTTCAACATAGCTTTATCGTATACAAATCGGGCTCGCGTAGAAAATAATAAAAAAAGGCATGGAAAAAACAGCCCACCTTGCATTTTTTTCAAAAATTTTCCGAAAACTTTCCGAGAACCCACAATTTTTTTGAAAAATTATTTTTATGTGAGCTTTTTTGTTTTGCTTTTACAACATAACGTATATTATGTTGTATTCGGCTTTTTTACATAATCAGCTTCATGCTTTCCATTCTTCTTTGATGTTCCGTGCCTGTTGAGACAATATATATTCTTGTTGTGTTTATACTGCTGTGACCGAGGATATCCGCAAGCTTTGCGATGTCCTTTTCTATTTTATA
>CANRNZ010000019.1 GCA_947632135.1 uncultured Clostridia bacterium | reverse complement strand
TGCCCCTCGACCCCGGCGCCTTTTGAAAAAGGCGCGCGAAAACTTTTGTGTTGGGTGAGTGCGAACAATGCGCGAAAACTTTTGTGTTGGGCGAGTGCGAACAACGCGCGAAAACTTTTGTGTTGAGTGAGTGCGAACCTCAAAATATTCATTGCCCGCGCGGCGAAAGGATGTGTTTATTTTATGAATAACAACGAAAAAAAGATACCCGTAATACTCGATACCGATATAGGATGCGATATCGACGACACTTGGGCTCTCGGAATGCTCCTGCGTTCGCCGGAGCTGGACTTGAAATATGTCCTCACAAGCGAGGACGACACAGTTTATAAGGCAAAGCTCACGGCAAAATTCCTCGACGCCGCAGGTCGCTGCGACGTACCCGTCGGAATCGGCGTTAAAACGAGCGATAAATTCCGCTTTCAGGAGGCGTGGCTCAAAGGCTATGAGCTCAGCGACTACCCGGGGAAAATTTACGAGGACGGCGTCGGCGGCTTTATCGAAAAAATCATGGAGTGCGACGAAAAGGTGACAGTCATCGCGATAGGGCCGATTCTCAATATCGCGCGCGCCATCGAAAAAGAGCCTCGCATTATCGAAAAAATAAGGCTCATCGGTATCCTCGGCAGTATCTACAAGGGACACGACCCCGTGGTTCTCGCGCCGTGCTCGGAGTACAATATAAGATGCCACATACCCGAGGCTCAGCAGGTGTTCAACTCGGGCATGGAGATAATTCTCGTGCCCCTCGACGTTACGGCTCACATAGTCATTGACGGCGAGAGATATCAGAGAATACTTGCCGCGCGCGAAAGCGACCCCGTTATAAAAGCGATACAGGAAAACTTTGACGAGTGGATGATAACCCATAACGCGACATACTACAAGACGCAGAGCACGAGCCTTTTCGATACGGTCGGAGTATACCGCGCGATTGCCGACGATTTCCTCGTGACCGAAAGACTCCCCATATACCTTGCCGACGACAGCTTCACGCGTATCGACAGCGAAAAAGGAGTCATGATGGAATGCGCCGTCGAGTGGAAGAATAAAGAAGCGTATTACGATTTCCTCACCGCGAGACTCCTCGGCGAAGAGTAAAAAATCAAAAAACATAGAATCAAAAACGGCAGAGCGTCAGCCCTGCCGTTTTTGACGTTTTTTCGTCTTTTCAAACCGCCCGCCTTTCGCTGTCCCGCGCGCCCGCTTTTTCAATTTCAACTTTCTATTAGTAACCCTCCTGTTTTTCCGTTTTTCTTATATAACTTTCACCGCTTTTTGTATGAATATTTACAAAAAATCAGTTGTAGCAATTTGATAATACGCAAAAATATACAGTTAGCACATTTTTTTATGAATTATTAGGAGAAATATATTGACAAATTTAACAAAATTAGTTACTATTGAATGAAACATTGAATTAAATAATAGATGATTTTAGCTTGAATCCTTATAAGCGTGATATATTAGTAGTAAAAAGGAGTATCCATGTCGAAAAAAACATCGGTCGATGCTGTAAAAAAACATATCAAACCCGGAATGAAGTTACCCATGATACTTGCCGTCCTTATCAATTTCCTTCTGTTTATTTCCGCCTTTATCAAAGCGCGCGGTATCTCCGGCGCTATCTTGTCGGCCTCGGAAGGGAAACCCGGCAGCGTTTTATCGACCTCGTTAGTATTACTTTCCGCTTTGATGTTTATATATTTGCTTAAAACGGGAATATCAGTGATAAGGAATAATCATTTGTCGGTTTTACAGCACGAATATAAGAGCAAGCTGCAAGAAAGAATTATTGCGCAAAAGTTATCTGATTTAAGTACTGCCGAAACAGGCGCAGTGCTGGAAAATTTGAACGATGACTTGTCAACAGTCACTCAATTTTACTCCGATACGATTCCGGGTTTTATTTGCTCCGTTATACAAATGATATTGTATGGGGTTTATCTCGGAATGATGTCATATGTAATTATTATTGTACTTCTTATCATCGCCTGCATACAGGTAATTCCCCCGATAATCGTCCAAAAATATATGGAAAAGTATTACGGTGAGACACGTGAAATAGAAGCGCAGGTTACGGAAGAAATAGTACAAGTATATAACGGTATTGCGGAAATTAAGCGTAATCACGCTGTTTCCAAAGTTGCGAGCAGATTTTATCATTTGCATGAGAAAGTATATAAAATTGATAAAAAGAACCAATTTCTTCTTCAACTGGAAACCGCAATGGATACTTTGATTGACAACGCTTTGACTTACGGTACTTATGCAATTCTCGGTTTGTTTGCCGTTATCGGATTGGTATCGGTCGATACCGCTCTGCAAGCCATTCTTTTGAGCGCTTCTTTTTATGCATCATTCAATCAAATCTTTAAAGTTATTCCGCAAGCCGGCATTTTTAAGATTGCAGTCAAACGGTTAAGCGTATGGTTTAATGAAGACGAAAAAAAGGTTGAGAGTATCTATCTGCATAACCGTATTGAATTTCATGATTTCTCCTATCAATATCCTAATGCGGAAAAAAAGATTTTTTCTAATTTGACATTCACTTTTAGGACTGACGAAATATCAATAATTGTAGGAAAAAACGGCACGGGAAAAAGTACATTATTAAAGCAATTAACAGGGTGGTTAAGCGCCGGGCAAGGCGAGATTTCATTTTGCGGCATGAATCCTGATTGTTGGGACGATAACACGCGGGATAAATATGTATTTTATTTACCGCAAGCCGACCCGTGTTTTCATATTTCTGCCGTAGCTCTTTTTGAAGAGTTTTCAAAGGAACGCGCTGAAGCCTGCATTGTCAATGCCGAGCGTTTCGGCTTGAGCGACGAACAGCTGCATACTCAAATTTCAAATCTTTCCGGCGGAGAGCGGAAAAAGGTTTTTCTTTCATTAGCGTTCAGTACCGACTCTGAGGTATTCCTTTTGTTGGATGAACCTACGAATTCTCTTGATCAAGAGG
Source organism: uncultured Clostridia bacterium (assembly GCA_947632135.1). Classification (GTDB taxonomy): domain Bacteria; phylum Bacillota; class Clostridia; order Oscillospirales; family CAG-272; genus RUG14199. Next base: position 18,426 of record CANRNZ010000019.1, on the reverse strand, counting down.
GAATCGAAGTCCTTATTTCTCTGCTTAAACAGCGTTGCGGCGGATTACTTATAACTCATAATCCGAAAATGCTTTCATTGCCTTACAGTATCTACGAATTTTCAGACAAAGGGACGATATCAAAACATGAAAAAGAACTATCGTGACGTATTGCGCTATTGTCGAAAGACAGTCGCTTCTTCTGTTTTTATTGAGTTGTTTCAAGTAACTATCGCAATCGTCGGGGCTTCTGTTATCGGGAGTTTTTCAGATGCATTCTTTACTCAAAACACCTCATATGTTTACAATAACCTGTTTTACCTGGTGATATGTATTGCGGTCAATGTAATCCTTGTCCCAATCATTTGCTATATGGGTGACACGATTTGTATTAAAGAATCGATTCAGTATACGGTTCATATGTTTAAGCAGTTTCTTAATCTTCCGTATGAAACAGTGTCTCGCATACCGGTTGGGGAAGTAAAGGCTCGACTGGAATCGGATGTGATTGCATTTCGAAATTCAATGATTTTAATACTTACAAGAGCAATCGTAGTCCCAGTTTCGCTGGCAGCTATCCTTGTATTGATTGGCAGAATTCAAATTTTATATGTGGTAATTTCGCTCATATTGTCTTTATTGGTGTTGGTTGTCCCGTATTTTTCTAAAAAGCTTAACGCAAAATATGAGAATAAAACACGAGAGTACGCGGCCAAAGAAAGCGCGCAGTCCTATGATTTGATTATACTTTCCCCATATGTAAAACTGTACAGATTGGGTAAGCACTTGTTATCCGATTACCGCGATACATACTTTGAGTATCGGAATTCAACGCAAAGAAAGTCAATTTTTTTAAACTGCGTCATTGAAAATTTATCCGCTTTTGTTTCAGTATTTTCAAGCCTGTCGGTCTTGGCTTTCGGAGCATATTTGACAGGCATCGGCAGAATATCCGCCGGTGATATTATCGCAATGGCGGGATATTACGGCGTTCTTCTGACTACCATGGAAAAAATCGGATTTATAATTTCAAGGGCGGCGGTTCTTAAAAAAATCGGTTCTCGCGTGGAGATTTTTTACAGCGAAGAAGAAAAAGTCTCAGAAACAAAGCTGACCTCTCTGTTTCCGCTTGAGGTGAAAGAACTGAGCTACCGGGTGGATGACGTGTGCATTCTCCAACCGATTTCGCTTGAAATTAAGTCAAATCAAAAAGTGGCTGTTATCGGAAAAAACGGGACGGGTAAAACCACTTTCCTTAATATCATAACGGGACTCTATCGAATGTACAATGGTACGGTTTCGGTCGATAAAGTTGAGCTTAAAGAAGTACCGCTTGATATGCTGAGCTCATTTTATAGTTTTGTTTCACAAACACCGTTTGTATTCAGCGGCACTATTCAGGAAAATGTTGAGTTTGGATGCGGTAATCCCGATGCACCAAAGACAGAACAGGTTATGAGATCTGTCGGTATATATGAAATAAGGAATCGAATGATAAATACAAAATCGAATAATCTTTCCGGCGGAGAACTGCAAAGAATATCTCTTGCGCGTGCATTGTTACGGGATAGTCCGACAATTATTATGGATGAGCCCAATAATCATTTAGATATTTTCTGCGCCGAATGGATCAAGAATTATATTCGCAATAGTAGTAAATCAATAATATATGTCACGCATGATAAAAAACTCGTTGAACTTGCCGATCAAGTAATCAAGCTTGAAGAAAAAGAATGATGAAATGATGAACTGACAAAAAAATTTAATATTTCTCTTTCATGTGTTCGGTCATTCTACTTTGAAATGCGGAGAAATTTATCTTTTCGGCAAGCTTTGTTTTCCGTTTTTCTTATTCAACTTTCCGCTTCTTCACTATTACCTCTTACCTACAAAAAACAAAAAAACGGCAAGTCTTTTGTGGCTTGCCGCTTTTGGCTGCGGAACTAGGATTTGAACCCAGACAAACAGAGTCAGAGTCTGTCGTGCTACCCTTACACAATTCCGCAATATAAAATATTCTGCTGAACACCGAGAAGTATACCAAAAATATTCCGTCTTGTCAAGGTCTTTTGAAATAAAAATGAAATAAATTAAAATAAATTACTCATAAATTGCTCAAATTCAAAATTCGTTTGACGCTCGGCGAGAAGCGTCGTGAATATTATAGCCTCGTTTTCAAAATATATTACACATTCAAAATTTTTATTCAAATTTTTATTCGGATTTTTATTCAAACAGTTTTGTTTACAAACGCGAATAAATGTGATAAAATAGACAACAATAACCCCAAAGAAGAATTTTAAAAGAGATTTAAAAAGATTTTTAAAAATTTCGAGGGGTGCGTTATGGATAACTTTTTTGCAAAGCTTGTGGCGGCAATGGCGATAGGAATGATAGTCGGTGTTTTCGCTCTTGCGGCTATGATAAGCGTCGTTCTGTTGTAATTTTTTATTTTTTCAAAGCATTTCTAATTTTTGTTTCTTTCATCTATTATTTTATATTTTATTATTTATAATTTTTAACCTTATTGTCAGATTATAAGATTGTCGGAGGTCAGCGTGAGACTTGATAAATTTTTATCCGACACCGCATCATTCAAAAGCAGGAGCGAGGCGGCGCGCGCGGTGCGCTCGGGAAACGTCACCGTAAACGGAAAAACCGAAAAGAGCGCTGCGGTACATATAGACGCGGAAAACGATATAGTCTGCGCCTTCGGAAAACAAATATCCTTCCGCAGATATACGTACATAATGCTGAGTAAGCCCGCGGGATACATAAGCTCGACCGAGACTTCGGGCAAAACGGGCAAAACCGTAAAAACAGTAATGGAGCTTTTGCCTCCCGAGTGCCTGAAGATGAAAATGTTCCCCTGCGGACGGCTCGATATCGACACAACGGGGCTGCTTCTCATAACAAATAACGGTCCCCTCGCGCACCGCCTTTTATCCCCGAGGTATCATGTGTTTAAGACATATGCCTATAAATGCTCTCCGGGAATAGACTCTGACAAGGCGCGCCTTCTTGAGGAGGGGGTCGATATCGGCGGACACGTCAGCCTGCCCGCGAAAATCGAAATGCGCTCCCCGAGTGAGGGCGCAATAACGCTCAGAGAGGGAAAATTTCACCAGATAAAAAGAATGTTCGAGGCGGTCGGCTCAAGGATATGCGCTCTCGAGAGAACTCGCTTCGGTCCGCTTGTCCTTGACGGGCAGTTATCCCACGGAGAGTGGCGGTATCTCACCGAGGACGAGGAAAAATCCCTCTTTGACGCCGCGTCTCTGAGCGGCGGAGAAGACCGACTTGATTTATTAAAATAAATAAAATAAAACAATAAAAAAATATATTCCGCGGAGGAAAAATGGATATATACGCTATACTTTCAAAGGAGCTCGGTATAAAGGAATCACAGGCGGAAAGCGCCGTCAAACTGCTCGACGAGGGAAACACCGTTCCCTTTATCGCGCGTTACAGAAAAGAGGTCACGGGCGGACTTGACGACGGCGTCCTCAGAAGCCTCACGGAGCGCCTTACATATCTCAGAAATCTCGACGCGAGGCGCGGCGAGGTCAAAGCCCTCATTGAGGCCCGGGGGAAATTGACAGAGGAAATCTCCGACGCAATAGACGCCGCCTCAACGATGACGGAGGTCGACGATATTTACAGACCATTCAGACCGAAGAGAAAGACACGCGCCTCGGTCGCAAAGGAGCGCGGACTTGAAGAGCTCGCGCAGCTTATAAAAGAGGAAAGGGACGAGTATGAGCCGCCCCTTTATGAGGCGGCGCTGCATTTTGTCGACGAGGAGAAAGGCGTTCCCGACGCAAAGGCGGCGCTTGGCGGCGCGTGCGACATCATAGCCGAGGAAGTGTCCGACAACGCGGACTACAGGCGCGAGATAAGAGCGCTCACGTCGGAGTTCGGACGCCTTGTCACAAAAAAGATAGGAGAGGACGCGGACGGAGTCTATGAGCAGTACTACGAATACGGCGAGAGCATCAAGACCCTGCCGCCTCACAGAGTGCTTGCAATCAACCGCGGGGAGAAGGAAAAAGTATTAAAGGCAGATGTCGAAATAAAGAGCGATTTGATACTCAATTATCTGTTTTCTGCGGTTGTCAAAAATTATAAAAGTCCCGCGTTCAAATACATCGCGGCGGCAATATGCGACTCTTACGAGCGCCTTATCGCGCCGTCCGTCGAGAGGGAAATAAGAAACGACCTTTTCGACGCCGCAAGCGAAAGCGCGATAAAGCTCTTTTCCGATAACCTGAAGCACCTCCTTATGGGAGCGCCGCTCAAGGGCAAAACGGTCATGGGCTATGACCCCGGCTACAGAACGGGCTGCAAGCTCGCGGTCGTCGACAGAACGGGAGCCGTCGCGGACACCGCCGTAATCTACCCGACAAAGCCGCACGAGAAAATCGCCGAGTCAAAGCGGACGGTGAAAGGACTCATCTCAAAATACGGAGTCGACGTTATCGCAATCGGCAACGGAACGGCGTCGGGCGAGAGCGAAATGTTCATAGCCGAAACGCTGAAGGAAATCGACTCCGATACGAAATATACGATAGTCAGCGAGGCGGGAGCGTCGGTCTATTCGGCGTCCAAGGCGGGAGCGGAGGAATTTCCCGACTTCGACGTCACACAGCGAAGCGCTGTCTCGATAGCAAGACGGCTTCAGGACCCGCTGGCGGAGCTTGTTAAAATCGACCCGAAATCAATAGGAGTCGGTCAGTACCAGCACGATATGAAGGAGTCGCGCCTCGACGAGGCTCTGACGGGAGTCGTCGAGGACTGCGTCAACAGCGTCGGGGTCGACCTCAATACGGCGTCATATTCTCTTCTTTCGTATATATCCGGCATAAATATAACAAGCGCAAAAAACATAGTGAAATACCGCGAGGAAAACGGCGAATTCAAGAAAAGGGACGACGTAAAAAAGGTCCCGAGGGTCGGCGCGAAGGCATACGAGCAGTGCGCGGGATTTCTCAGGGTTCCGGGCTCGCCCGAAATACTCGATAACACGGGAGTACACCCCGAGTCATATGCCGCGGCAAAGGCGCTGCTGCGACTGCTCGGATATACCGAGACCGATTTAAAGTCGGGTAAATTCGGCAAAATAAGAGAAAAGGCAAATGCCGAAGGAATAGAAAAGCTCGCGGAGGAGCTCGGATGCGGAGAGATGACTCTTGCCGATATTATCGCAGAGCTTGAAAAGCCGGGCCGCGACGTGCGCGACAGCCTGCCGAAGCCGCGCCTGCGCGACAGGGTGCTCGACATTTCCGATTTAAAGGAGGACATGCAGCTCACGGGGACGGTCAGAAACGTAACGGACTTCGGGGCGTTTGTCGACATCGGCGTCCATCAGGACGGGCTTGTCCACATTTCGGAGATATCGGATAAATATATAAAGCACCCGTCGGAGGTACTGTCCGTCGGGGACATAGTAACGGTCAAAGTAAAGAGCGTCGACTTAAAGAAGAAGAGAATAGGGCTTACGATGAAGCTGTAAAAAAAGTTCGCACAGACCCACACAAAAGTTTTCGCGCACACTTCATCGCGAGGCACAGACCCAACACAAAAGTTTTCGTCCACCTTTTTCAAAAGGTGGCAGGGTTCGGGGCGGCACCCCGACTTCACGCGTTCTTTTTGCAAAGCTTTTTCTTGCGCTTCTGAGTCAAGAAAAAGCGTCTGTCGGTTCGTACAGCATAAAGGGGCGAGGCGCAAAACAGGCGGTTTGCAAAAAAGTCTTGCAGAAACTAACTTCACCGACGCTTTTCTTTGACGCAATCGGCGCAAAGAAAAGCTTCAAAAGAAACGCCAATCATCGGGGCGCCGCCCCGAACCCCGCAAGCTTTTGAAAAAGCTTGACCAAAACTTTTGTGATGGGTGAGTGCGAGACCCTCGAACCCGCTCGAAATCTCTCCCCCCATTCGCCTCTTTCAATTAACTTTTCAACGCCTTTTCAATAAAAATGTATAAAATGCACAAAAACAACCGCAAAATTTTGGGAAAATAGTCACTATCATTTGAGCTTGAATTTTGGTAGAATAGACGATAGATATTTGGGGCTGTAAGCGCATACGCAACGTCACAAAACCACGTGGAGGAATTATATACAATGGCAAGTTTATCACTGAAGCATATCTATAAAAAATATCCCGGCGGAGTAACCGCGGTATCCGATTTCTGTCTCGAGATAAAGGATAAGGAATTTCTGATACTCGTCGGTCCTTCGGGCTGCGGAAAAACCACGACTCTCCGTATGATAGCGGGACTTGAAGAGATAACGGAGGGAGAACTCTTTATAGGTGACAGACTTGTAAACGACGTTGCCCCCAAGGACAGAGATATCGCGATGGTGTTCCAGAACTACGCGCTTTATCCTCATATGACAGTCTTCGACAACATGGCGTTCGGACTCAAGCTTCGCAAAACTCCGAAAGAGGAAATCAAGCGCCGCGTCGAAGAGGCTGCTCGTATTCTCGATATAACCCACCTTCTCGACAGACGCCCGAAGGCTTTGTCCGGCGGTCAGAAGCAGAGAGTCGCGCTCGGACGCGCCATAGTGCGTAAGCCCATGGTGTTCCTGCTTGACGAGCCTCTCTCAAACCTCGACGCAAAGCTCCGCGCGACAATGAGAACGGAGCTCACGAAAATTCACCAGAGAGTCGGTACGACCTTCGTATACGTCACGCACGACCAGACGGAGGCTATGACGATGGCGACGAGAATAGTCGTCATGAAAGACGGCCTTATTCAGCAGGTCGACACTCCTCAGAACCTTTACGACAACCCCGTCAACATATTTGTCGCGGGCTTTATCGGAACTCCGCAGATGAACTTTATCGACGGAACCCTTGAGAAAAAAGGCGAGGACGTTTACCTGAAGTTCGGCGAAAACTCCGTAAAGCTCCCGGACGACAAGGCAAGCCAGCCCATAGTAAAGGATTACATAGGCAAGGAAGTTATCGCCGGTATCCGCCCCGAGAATATTCACGACGACGAGGATTCGATGAGACGCTTCGCGGACGCCATAGTCGAAACCAAGGTCGAGGTCTCCGAGCTGATGGGCTCCGAAATCCACCTCTATCTCGTTACCGGCGAGCAGAATTTCGTGGCGAGAGTTTCCTCCCGTTCCACGGCGAGACCCGGCGACACGGTCAAAATCGCTCTCGATACCTCGAGACTGCACCTCTTTGACAAGGATACCGAGCGTTATATACTTCACTGATATTTCAGCCCTGTTTGAAATATCGTGCAAAATCTGTCAAAATATCACTGATTTTGTTAAATTAAGCTGATTTCAATTAAGCGCCGCCCGAAACCGGGCGGCGCTTTTGTATCTTTTGTGAATAAAAAATAAAAATACGGCATAAAAGTCTATTTATTTTTCACAGATACTTGACATTTCGAATTTAAGATTGTATAATTAGCATGTATCATCAGCATTATGCTGAATAAAACGGTTCGGGAGGACGAATACATATGAAAAAAAGAATGCTCGCTTTGCTCCTCACGGCGATTATGCTGCTCGGGATAATTCCGATGACGACGGCATCCGCCGAGGACAAAGAATCATTTGTCATTAAGGTTGGAGAAACCGAAATAAAAAAAGGCGACGGCACAGCCGCCGTTAACATTGACGTGCTGGAGAACCCCGGCGTATGGGGAGTAAGAGTTTATCTCTGCTATGATAAGGATCTTACGATCGGCGACGCTTCAAACGTGACCGCGGGCGATTTGTTCCCGGGAGTTGCGAGCAGCGATATAGTTGAAGGCGACCCCGACCTTGACTCCGTCGCGTTTGCCGAGTCTTACAGCAAGTTTGCAGACGCAATGGCGGCGTCCGGTCATGAAAATACAGGCTATAACGTGACAGCTATCGGCTTTGAGCCTGACGTCGCGGATGCCAACGTAGCCTCCGGAGACGGAAAACTTCTCGCCACAGTCAACTTCACGGTTAAACCCGATTCCGAGAAGACCTCCTTCGAGGTGTTCGCGGTTGTTGACTCCGACGACATATTCCGCTACGACCCCGAAAGCGACACGATAACGACATATAACGTGGAATGCCGCGACGGCTCCGTTAAAATTGTTGAGGATGTTCCCGTTGTAACAAACCCCACGCTTACGGTATCGAGCGCCGAGATAACTGAGGGTGACGCCGAGGCTCAGTTCACGATCACTCTTTCGAATAACCCGGGTCATATTTACGGACTCTGCGGATTTATCGGATACGATAAGCCGATGACTCTCAAATCCTTTGAACTCGGGGCAGACTTTAAAGCTGAGTTTACACTGCAGAATCCTATGGATAACCCGCTTCAGAGAGACATAGACGTAGAAAACGTAAATACAAGCAGCGGTCCGATTTTCTATAAAGACGTTAAACAGGACTTTGAGAAGGCGGGAATCCCGATTGCGAATAAGTATGCTTCGTACGTATATGCCGAAGCCGACGATATATATATCGGCTTCAACGGTAACGGTCAGTACGCCGTATTCACACTTGATACTTCTGCGCTTGAAGCAGGCGAGTATGAAATTTCGTTCTGTCTCCAGACAAGAAACTCCATCTATTTAGATGGAGACAAAATACAGGCCGATTATGTTCAGGGCACGCTTGTCGTAAACGCTGATTCCGACTGCCCGCACGATTGGCAGCCGACAGACAATAAGCAGGATCCTACATGTACCGACGACGGATGGCAGGAATATCACTGCGACCTCTGCGACAGCACAAAACGTGAGACATTATCCGCTCTCGGACACGACCCGCAGTTTGAGTCTCGTGACGAGGCTACATGTACAGATCCCGAAATCACACACTACAAGTGCTCAAGATGCGGAGAGCTCACGCAGAAGCAGACAGGTGATGCTCTCGGACATCAGAAGGAAGTTGTGTCTGTTGACCCGGCTACATGTACAACCGGTGAAATCACACATTACAACTGCCCGAGATGTAATCAGAACCCCACACAGGAGCAGACAAAGCCTGCCCTCGGACACGGCAAAGAGGTAGAATCTGTTGACGAGGCTACATGTACAACTCCCGAAATCACACACTACAATTGCCCGAGATGCCATCAGAACCCGACTCAGGAGCAGACAAAAGACGCTCTCGGACACCATATGGTAGTTGACTACGTAGAAGAAGCTACATGTACAACTCCCGAAATCACACATTATAAGTGCGACAGAAACAACGATAACAACACTCAGGAGCAGACAGGTGAACCTCTTGGGCATAACTGGGTTGAAGATGCAGACCTCAGAGAGGAGCCCACTTGCACAGCGACCGGTACGGCTCATTTCTACTGCACAAGATGCTCTGAAGTAAGGACTGAAGAGATTGCCGCTCTCGGACACGAGTGGGTCGAGGATGAAGACCTCAGAGAAGAGCCCACCTGCACTGAGGCAGGCTCCGCTCACTTCCACTGCTCAAGATGTGATGAAGAAAAGACCGAAGTTCTCGATGCTCTCGGTCACGACTGGGACGAAGGAGTCGTCACAACTCCCGCCACAACGGAGAGCGAAGGCGTCAAGACATACACATGTAAGAGATGCGGTGAGACAAAGACGGAAGCTGTTGCAAAGCTTCCCGCCACCACAACTCCCGGCGGAACAGACAACAACGGCGGCAGCGGTACAGGTACAGGTACAGGTACAGGTACAGGTACAGGCAGCGGCAACGCTCAGACAGGCGACGCAATCATCGGACTTTCCTTCGTAGCTGCAATATCTCTCATAACACTTGCTGCGGTAACGATAGCGAAGAAGAAGATATTCTCTAAATAAGGATTTCCGAAAAGAGAGTAAAAAAACCAAGTAATAATAATCGGCAGTCGGCTAACACCGACTGCCGATTTTTAGCTTTGCACAGACTTATCACAAAAGTTTTCGCACAATGTTCGCACAGACCCATTACAAAAGTTTTCGCCCGCCTTTTTCAAAGTTCGCACGAACTTGTTCGGGAAGTTTTCGTCCACCTTTTTCAAAAGGTGGCAGGGTTCGGGGCGGCGCCCCGACTTTACGCGTTCTTTTTGCAAAGCTTTTTCTTGCGCTTCTGAGTCAAGAAAAAGCGTTTGTCGGTTAGCGCAAAGGAAAATCGCGGGGCAGAAACTTCAAAAGCCTCCCCTGAAAGGGGAGGTGTCGGCTTCGCCGACGGAGGGGTTTCAAAAAACTTTTCAATCTCAAATAAAATCGTTTCAGAAACTAATTTGTATGACGCTTTTCTTTGACGCAATCGGCGCAAAGAAAAGCTTCAAAAGAAACGCCAAAAACGAGGGCTCTGCCCCTCGACCCCGCCACCTTTTGAAAAAGGTGGACGAAAACTTCCCGATGGGTGAGTACAAACTTTGAAAAAGGTGGGCCAAAACTTCTGAAACGAGTCTGTGCCTCGTGATAATGTGCGCAAAAAACTTCCAACACCTCCTTTCACCCGACCTTTCCGAAAACAAAATCCCCAACCCTCAGCGTTTCCCTGATCTTCCAAAGGTGCAAATCGTCCTTCTTCATCACAAACAGCGCGCCCGACGTCGAATCGAGATTCCGCCTCAGCGTGTACCTCACCGCTATCTCGTCGTCAATCGACCTGCCCTCTATGTCAAGTGTTTGAAAATCCTTCCTCTCTACGCTCCGAAATGCCCCCGCGTCGTACACGACTCCCTCGACACTGTTTGGAAAATTTCTGTCGAGAACTCTGTTGAATATCACCGCCGCGAACGCGCATTTGCAGAGAAGCGGCTCGCCCTCTGTCTCAAAATATGTGAGCCTGACTGCAAGTTGAATCTCCTCCTCGCTGAGCGTGAGAGAAGAGTAATCGGTCGCAAAGACGGCAGCGCCACATTCAAGCGTAGTCAAAACAAGCGCGATAAAAACCGCCGATAAATTTTTCACCATTTTAAATTTTTTCATATATTTATTCTTTGCTTATTTTTATAAAAAAATCAGCAAAACTACACAAACCAAAATCATGCCGCAAAAGAAAATCTTTATATTTTACTTTTATCACTTTTTGAATCTGAATTGGAAAATTAAATTGACGAAAAGCGCGCGGTGTAATATAATAAAGACGGAAATAAGTAATATACCGAAATTACTTAAATTGCCGAATTATTCTGCAAATAAATCTTTATTTTTATCTTCGCGGGGGTAAAATGGAGTCGCAAATAAAAAAATCCCAAATAAAGGATTTGGAAATTAAAAAGACAAATGTAAAACTGCGCGTTTGCTCGGTGCAGTATCCCGATTCGAAAACGGAGCTGTTCACCGATACTTACGACTCTTATTTAAAAAACGCGGAGAGTGACAGGACAAAAAGCGTTTTCCCCGCCTTTATTTCTTCGCTTTCAAAATCTCCTCTTTCAAAATCTCCGCTTTCGGAATATTCAAATTCAGAAAAAATTGTTTTTTGCCGTTTGCAAAGCTTCGCGCACCTGCCGACAGGCGCAAATCCTTCCGACCCCGTCAGAGTAAAATACGATTGCTCGGGAGAGCTTTTTATAACCGAGGACTCGGCGCGCCTTTCCTATATCGAATCGGCAGATAACGGAAAAGCCGTCAAAGAAAACAAAAAGAGCCCCGACGAGCTTGTCGGCGGGAAAGTCGACATTTTTTGGAGCCGTCATGAGAGCGGATTTCTGCTTTTTCAAAGGGACGGCGCGGCAAAAAGCGCCTTCGCGCTCGGGGAGGATTATCTCACCTCCTCGTCATACGCCACCCTATACGGCATATTTCCAATGAGAGCCTGTACCGCGCGTGTAAAAAATTCCCTTTTATCCTCCACCCCCTCGCTTGTTCTCGACTACGTCGTTCAGCTCAAAGGGTTTGAGGCTCAGAGGATAAAGCTTCGCATTGACTTGCGGCAGCCTGAAACTTAAAATAATAAAATAAAAGCGCCCGCATTCCCCGCCTTTTTGCGATTGCAAAATTGCAAAAAAAATAGAAAACTTCATTATGGAGTAAGCCATATGGATGACAAAGAGTTTAAAAACGAAATAAAAAAGGGCCTTGTCGGCGGATATCTTCTGTACGGCGACGAGGAATATCTGAAAAAATATTACCTTAAAGAGGCAGTTGAGAGCGTCGTCGGACGGGACGACGCGTTTTCCGCATTCAACACCGTGACAATAGAGGACGACGCGTACTCCGCGGCAGCTCTCGAGGACGCGCTGTCGACCGTGCCGATGATGGCGGAAAAGGTCTGCGTTGTCTGCAACGTCCGCCTGTCGTCTCTTAAGGAAAAAGAGAAAAAAGATTTTTGCGATGTGCTCTCGTCATATGACAAAAGCTCCGCGGCGACTCTCCTCGTCGTCTGCCCGCAGGGTACGTTCGACGCGGGAAACGTAAAGAAAAACAGACCGTCCCCCCTCTACAAAACGCTCTCTAAATATATCGCCCCCGTCGAATTTGCCTACCGAACCGCGCCGACTTTGAAAAACTGGGTTCGTCGCCACTTTGAAAAGGAGGGGCTGTATGCCGACGATTCTGTGCTGAGTTATATTGTCGAGACCTCGGGGCCCGATATGTTTACTCTCGGCTCTGACACGGAAAAGCTGATATGCTATACCGCCTCAAAGGGGGAAAAGAGCGTGACACTCGATGCCGCGCGCCGTCTTTGCTCTGACAACGGCGCGAGCGACGCCTTCGCGATGACAAACGCGATTGTCTCGGGTGACAGAGCGGCGGCTCTCGAGGCGCTGAAGGAAGCAAAGGAAAAAAGACTTAAAGCGCCTTACGTCCTCTCGAAAATAACGGGCGATTTCGCAAACATGCTGACAGTCGCGCTGTATATGTCAAGCGGAATGACAAAGAGCGAAATAGCCTCGGAGACGGGGCTTCACGAGTTCAGAGTCTCCCGCTATATGGACGCCGCGCGAAAAACGGACACGGCGGCGCTCAAGGCGGCGCTTGACAGGTGCCGCGAGGCGGACGTTTCGATAAAGACCTCGGGAGTAGATTATATGGCTCTCGAAAGACTTCTTTGTACCATGCCGTCGAAAAAGGTCGCGCGCTCCCTTAGATGACCATAGTAAATCGGTATTTTAAAAATGGAAAATAATAAGAAAGAAATAGCCGAAGAAGCCGAAATAGCCGAAAAAATAGACTTCCCGCTTCCGGTCGTCGTCGAAGGGAAGTACGACAAAATGAAGCTCACTCAGGTTATAAACGCCGAAATTATTACGACGGACGGCTTCGGAATTTTCAAGAAAAAAGAAAAGCTCGCGCTCATAAAAAAGCTGTCGGAAAACGGAATAGTTCTCCTTTGCGACAGCGACGGCGCGGGAGGAGTCATAAGGCGGCATATAATGAGCGCCGTCGCGCCTGAAAAAATCTATAATTTATACATTCCGAAGATAGACGGCAAGGAGCGGCGGAAAAAAGCCCCGTCGCGCGAGGGTACTCTCGGAGTCGAGGGAATGGATTGCGATATGCTTCGCTCCATGTTTTCGGAGCTTTTGAAAAAACTCGACGCGCCTTGCGGCAACGTTGAACCTTCCCCTCGGGAAAAGATTACAAAAGCCGATATGTTCGCCGATTCGCTCACCGGTACGCACGACAGCGCGCGGCGCAGGGACATGCTTTGCGCGATGTACGGCCTGCCGTGCGGCATGAGCGCCGCGGCGCTGCTCGGCGCGCTGAATATACTCACGGACCGCGGCGGCTACAGAGAGTCGGTAAAAAAGCTTGACGGCGAGAGTGCCGCGCAAAAATCCCCCGACAGATAAAACTGCGCGTGAGGCGGCGCTCATCACCTTAAAGAATTCAGAGTATATAAAGTATTTAAGATATTAAAAGTATTAAATCAAATCGGAAGGTCAAAGAAAAATGGAGAAGAAATTTCTTCCCGTAACTCCCGAGGAAGTGCGCGAGGCGGGATATGACGTGCCGGATTTTGTATATGTCATAGGCGACGCATATGTCGACCACCCGTCGTTCGGCCCCGCGATAATCTCACGTGTTCTCGAGGACGCGGGATTCATGGTCGCAATGCTCCCTCAGCCCGACTACAAGTCGGCGCGGGATTTTAAAAAATTCGGAAAGCCGAGGCTCGGCTTTCTCGTCTCGGCGGGCAATATTGACTCCATGGTCGCGCACTACACAGTATCAAAGAAGAAAAGAAGCAACGATTTTTACAGCCCCGGCGGAAAGGCGGGCATGAGACCTGACAGAGCCGTCATTGTCTACTGCAACAGGATTCGCGAGGCATACGGCGACGTTCCCATAATAATCGGCGGCATTGAGGCGTCCCTCAGGCGGTTTGCACACTACGACTATTGGGACGACAGAGTGCGCCGCAGTATCCTCGTCGACAGCCGCGCGGACATACTCGAATACGGCATGGGCGAGAGCGCGACTGTCAGAATCGCAAAACTGCTCGACAAAGGCGTCCCCGTAAAAAAGATACGCGACGTCAGAGGAACCGTCTACCTCTCAAAGCCCGACGAAAAGCTGAACTATGAGCCCGCGATGGGATACGGTGAAGACATGCGCCCCGTCGGGTACGACTTTGACACTCTGAAAACCGACAAGGCGGCATACGCGGACGCCTTCGCCGCGCAGTACAGAAACAACGACGCAGTGTACGGAAAGGCGATAGTCGAGTACTACGACGGGAAAATGCTCGTTCAGAATCCGCCTTCTTTCCCGCTTGAGGAAAAGGAGCTCGACAAGGTCTACGCTCTGCCGTACACGAGAACGTATCACCCGATGTACGAAAAGCTCGGCGGCGTCCCGGGAATACAGGAGGTGCGCTTTTCGATAACACACAACAGAGGGTGCTTCGGAGGGTGTAATTTCTGCGCGCTCGCCTTTCATCAGGGCAGAAGCGTCCGAGCGAGAAGTATCGAGTCTGTTGTAAACGAGGCGAAGCTCATCACTCAAATGGAGGATTTCAAGGGCTATATTCATGACGTCGGCGGCCCGACGGCAAATTTCAGGCGTCCCGCGTGCAAAAAACAGCTTGAAAAAGGAGTATGCCCCGACAGGCGCTGCCTCGTTCCTACCCCTTGCCCGAATCTTGACGCCGACCACAGCGAGTACGTGAAGCTGCTCGATGAAATCCAAAAGCTCCCCGGGGTAAAAAAGGTTTTCATTCGCTCGGGTATCCGCTTTGACTATATGCTCTGCGACAGAGACGACACGTTTTTCAGAAAACTCGTCACAGAGCACACGAGCGGTCAGCTCAAGGTCGCGCCTGAGCACTGCTCGTCGAGGGTGCTTTCTTATATGGGCAAGCCCGACATAAAGGTCTATGACCGCTTCAGAGAAAAATTTATGAAAATAAGCGCCGAGGCGGGGCTGAAACAGTATCTCGTTCCTTACCTTATGTCAAGTCACCCGGGAAGCACGCTTAACGACGCTGTCGACCTCGCTTTGTACATGAAGAAAATCAGGCTGAATCCCGAACAGGTTCAGGATTTTTATCCGACTCCGGGCACTGCGTCGACAGTTATGTATTACACGGGAATCGACCCGTTTACGAAGAAAAAAGTCTACTGCTCGACCGACTACAGGGAAAAGAAGCTCCAGCGCGCTCTTCTTCAGTACTATAAGCCCGAGAACTACCCGCTCGTCAGAGAGGCGCTTGTAAAGTGCGGCAGGGAAGAGCTGATAGGCTACTCGGACGGCTGCCTCGTAAAGCCCGAAAGACCACATGGACAAAAGACCGCCACAAAAAAAGCCGCCGCAAAAAAAGCCGCCGCAAAAAAAGCCGCCACAAAAAAAGACTCCGTAAAAAAATATGGCGCAAAAAAAGACTCCGCAAAGAAAGACTCCGCCGCGAGGGATACCGCGCGCGCGGAATCGAAAAAAAGCGGCGCCTCAAACAGCCGCCGAGGAAAAAACACCGCAAGACGTAAATAAAATAACCGCAAGTCCGAAAGCCGATTCGACTCACCTCACCTTATCTCATCTCATCTTATCTTATCCCGCCCCGCTTTACCTCACCGCATCTCATCTCATTTTACACAGCCTCGTCTCGTCTTACCACAACTCGCCTTGCATTTTTCCTTCTCTTACCGCGCCTTGCTCGCAAATAACCCATCAAATCCCGTGAAACTTTAATGATACTTTTTGTGTATTTTAATGACATAATCGAAAAGTAATGTGTTAAAAGCGGTTTAAGTGAATATAATAATAACAAGCGGACCGAACGAATATAAATATTTTTATTATATTCGGGTTTTAAAGGCAATGCTTGAGGCAAAGCGCGGCGCAAAGCGGTCGCGCGAGAAAGATGTACAAATGTTGCATTTAAAATCGGACGGTTAAAGCCCGACAGTCCCCGAAAGGGAAAAATGCCTATCTTACGGGAAATAAGGCGCGACCACGCCGGGAGCCTTTCTTCCGAAGACGGCATTTTCGATATCCCTCGGGGACTGTTTTTCTGTTTTTAAATGTGTCCTTTGTATTAAAATTAAAAAGGCACATGTCGGGAAATACGGCTCGGAAATTGTATAATATTTTGTCAAGAGAAACTTTTTAAATTTTTGATTTTCTACATAATTACATTTGTCAATGTTCTACCGAGAGTAGATTTTGGGGAGTTTTCTACAGTTTCGAGGACTTTTGGGTTGTAGAAAACTCCGTCGACAAGGGAGTTTTCTACATTTTGAACAGGGTTTTCTACAGGCGGTGGGTCAATTTTTGCTTGAAAACGCGGTTTTAGGAAGGAACGCGCCAAAGAGGTGATTTTTGTGCAAAAGTCACATAAAGAATCTGATTTTTAAACTGTTAATAAATAATTCATCGAAATATAACGATTGATTATAGTCATTTGTATAACTGAAACAGGCAATTATATAATATAGACGTTTGTATAAAATACTGCAAAATCGGGCGCAAATAAACATATTTCCGAGAACATTTGTAATTTTGTTGTTAAAAAGTCGAAAAAACGCGAAAACAGCCGATTTAAAAAGTAAAAATAGAAAAAACTGCGTCGTTTGTTTAATTTTTTATACTTTTTTTGCACTTTTTTGCACTTTTTGCCCCCGCCTCAAAAAGGCGAAAATACAAAAAAGCTTAAAAAAATAAGACACTTTGAGATATAATACGTGACATTTAAGTGTACTAAAAGTGTACCGGAAGTACATTTTAAAGATACCGAAAGGCACCAAAACGGTATGAAATATCATAAAAAGGTATAAAATGGCATAAAATGGTGCAAAAAGGAAATAAAGCATCGAGCGCGTCTTTGAAACGCGTGTTTTTCTTATTTTTCTTTTTTGAAAATTATTCTTAAATTGCCGACGAGTTATTGCTATTTTAAGTACGGCGGTGTAAAATATTTACGGAAAAAATTATATTTTTATATAAGGTAATTTCGTATAAAGTAAAAAGATAAAAAGATAAAACATAAAAATATAAAAATTATTGTCCGGGGAATGTTGATACAGCATATCTTCTTTTTAAAAATTATAAACATTATAAATATTATCAACATTATCAAGATTATCAAGATTTTCAGCACTATCAGCATCATCGGCATTATTTGGGAAAGGTTGTAAGGTTATGGGCATAAAAGATAAAATTCTCAATGCGTTTAATATTCATCATTCATCGGAATCCTTAAAATATCAGAGCGATGGCGAGGAAATAAAAATCATCGGATTTCACAAGAACTCACAGATTACGGAAATACCGAGTTATATCGACGGTTTGCCTGTCGGGGTTATATCGGGTTTGAGCGGTATCCCGTTTACGGGAGAGTTGCTCGTTCCGAATACTGTTCATACAATTTGTGACTGCGCGCTGAATTCTACAAAGGGTATTACAAAAATTGTTTTACAGAGCGGCGTCCGTGAAATCGGATGGCACGCGTTCAGTTTCAGTGAGGCGCTTGAGGAAATTATTTTCCCCGAAGGAATGAATTTTCTCGAAACGAACGAGGGAGTGGCCGCCGGCTGCCCGAAGCTTGAAAAAGTTTATCTGCCGTCTACAATGATGCGTATACCGACGGGATTTCTCAGTGAATGCGAGCGGCTGAAAGAAATTGTCATACCCGATGCGGTGACGGAAATCGGCAATATTGCTTTTATGTACGACAGCAGTCTGAAAACGGTACGTCTTCCGGCTTGCCTTAAAATTATCAGAGAAATGGCTTTTTGCGATTGTAAATCCTTGGAAGAAATCACACTGCCGAACGGGGTTGAGATTATTGAAAAAGATGCTTTTTCGGGCTGTGAAAATCTGAAAAAAATCAATTTTCCGAATACGCTGAAACGAATTGAAAAAAACGCTTTTTGGGACTGCAAAAAACTTGTAAGACCCGACATCCCTACTGCTTGTGAAGTACATGTAAAGGCTTTCGGATAAATTCTTATTTGTAAATTCAATTATAATGAAATACATTACAGGAGGTTCGTTGGTATGGTTAAGGTGAGGAGAGTCGAACCACACCGCCTCACGCGGGCTCTTTTCGGTGATTTCACGATTGTC